>WRMK01000016.1 GCA_009777155.1 Oscillospiraceae bacterium | reverse complement strand
CCCCTCGCCCATTTCGGCAAAACAGCTCGCACACAGGTTTTTGTTGTTGATGTTCATAATAATTCACCATAGTCCTTCTTGCACAAAAGTGCATTTGAAAGTTTCGTTCCCCCCGATTTGCACCGGGTCTTTCAAAGTTTTCTCCTTAAATTAAATCTGCAAAATAAGCATCTTTTAACTGCAAATCGTCCCATGAATCGCTGTAATAACCGAGTAGCAGTCTGATTTCAAGGGAAGCTAAAAAAGTGTCGTGGTAGTGGGGGATTTCCCCCATGTCAATCACAAACACGGTCTCGTTACTGCCGCCAACAGCAACGAATTGATACTCGTTCCAATCGCTTAACTCGCTGTTCCAACACAGCCACACACCACCGGCGGGCGGGTTCCAAAACTCAAGAATCAGATATGGCGCCATCTTAAAATCTATCGACTCGAAAGGGCTGTAAATATCATCGGCATAATTATCGGTGAGCCAACCTTTTTGGGTGTCGGGGGCATCATTGTTATGAATCATAAAATCCCCTAAAGTTCCCATCCGTGTGTGGGTTGGGGTGGCGGGGGTGGGTGCGGGTTCGGGAGTAGGTGGTTCAGGTGGCGGGGTTGTCGCGGGTGGCGGGGTGGTTACAGGAGGTGGGGTAGTTTCGGGCGGCGGTGTTGTCGCGGGGCGTTCGGGCGGGGTTTGCGCTGTGTAATCATAGTCGGCTGTGACGGGGATATTATCACCAAGGTTACCGCCCCGTGTCACAAGAAACACCGACAGCCCCGCAATAATCACGACAGCAGCAGTAATTAAGGCATAAATCGCCTTGTTTTTCTTGTTGAAACTTTTTGTTGGGGACTCTGCAACTTGCGCCGACTGTGCAGATTCAACAGGCGGCGGGGCGTAAGTCTGCATTGCGACTGCTTCCGCGCCGAATAATCCCTGCAAAACCATGTCGTTTTTCAACTCCGGCATGTTCTGATACCGATTCGCCGCCCGAACCGCCATCATCTTCTGCAAAACGTAACTCAGCCCGCCCGAAATGCCCGACGGCATAGTCAAATTATCCTCGTCGAGCCTATCCATGGGCGCATCGGGTATGCTCCCGGTCAAGCAATAGTACATGGTCGCGCCGAGCGCGTAAATGTCCGTCCACGGCCCTTGCTTGCCGCGTGTCTGATACTGTTCAATCGGCGCGAATCCCTGTTTCAGAATCACCGACAAGCTTTTCGACACCTCGCCGAGTACTTGCCGCGCCGCCCCGAAGTCGATTAGCTTGATTTTGCCCTCGCTCGTTATATAAATATTATCAGGGGAAATATCCCTGTGAAGCACCCCAATACTGTGAACGACAATCAACGAATCAATCAGTGGAATAATAATATCCAACAACTGCCGCTCGTTCAACGGCGCGCCATTGCTGACTATGTGGCTTTTCAGGTCACAACCTTCCAAATATTCCATGACGAAATAGGCGGTGTTGTTCTCATAAAAGAACTTGTAGACCCAAATCAGCCCCGGATTGCCATTGAATCGCGAGAGTATTTGTGCTTCTTCGTAGAACTTCTCCGCGCCTTTTCGGAAGGCGTCTTCCTTGTCCTCGGCAGTCGTTGAAACGGTGGTGTCGCCTGCGTTTCTGTGGGCGAGTGAGTCGGGCAGGTACTCCTTGACCGCCGCCTTTTTATCCTCGACCGTGTCGTAAGCAAGGTAGGTAATGCCGAAGCCGCCCTTGCCCAAGACTTTGCCGATGATATACCGCCCCAAAAGGATTGTGCCGGCGGGTAAAGCTGTAGTATACTTGCTTTCGGCGGCTTGGTTATTTCCGCATACAGGGCAGTTTGCCGCCGTATTCATATCTGCAAAACAGCTCACGCACAGGCTTTTGTTGTTGATGTTCATTAAAGACCTCGTTAATTGTAAATCCACGGGCGAACCGTGGGAAACTCGCCCCTACATAGCTAAAATTTTTATGTCGAGTAAAATTTTCTATGTTGCGTGAAAATCATGGGCAGAAAAATTGCTGTAACTTATCGGCGACAAGGGGGACTATATCGTCCGCCGAGTACTTTTCCTTGCCGAGAAATTCGCTCCATGAAGCGGCTTTGCTTTTGCTGCCCATTGCACCCGCAACAGCACCGCCGATTGCGCCGCCGACTATACCGCCGACAAGGTTGCTCGTGCGCGGCATCTGCCTGCAAGTGACGGTGATTTTCTGCTTTTGCACCCGAATCCAGACATCGGCGGCCTTGTAGGTGATAAAATACACGCCCTTTGAACCCAATGCGCCGCCTATAACCGCCTCGCCCGGGAATCCGCCAAACTGGTTAAGTGCGTCACGCACCTGTTCTAATGTATGTTCTTGGGTGGTCGTGATAATTCTTTTAGCCGGTGAAAAAAATCCCATTTGTGTGGCCTCCTGTGGTAATTTTGTGGAGTGAGAGAGGGCGGCAGGGGGTGTGGGGGTCTATGTCTGCGCCACCGCCGGAATCGCACGACCCGCGCTTGCAGTTGTTTAAGCATAACTTTCTCGTCATAAAGATTTTGTAGGTAGAAGAACCCGCTATGAATACAGACTTTCAAGGCACAGCGAACCCGCAAGTCGCCAAGGGGATAAGTCTCATATCGAGAAAGTGGGAATAAAAAGGTTTGTGTGGCGGGCATGCGATTCTGGCTGTGGCGCAGACATAGACCCCCACACCCCCTGCCACCCTTCCCATGTATATTCAAATTATACCACATTTCGGCGGGGCTGTGTTCCTAAATTTTATAGGAGTTTGTCGAATAATTACAATTAAAGTATAGAAATTTTAGTAATCATGTGTTATAATCAGTTAATGGGGGGTGAGTGGCTTTGAATATATTATTTTCGGTTGTTTTGCTTATTTTGGTCATGATGTTTTACCTGTCGAATCCGCGCAATAAGGTCAACAAGTGGTGCGCGTTCGGGGGCTTCATGTTTTGGCTCGGAGTGGCTAAGGAAGCGGTTTTGTACAATGTAATCCCCATGTTCGATAACGCCGAAAACATAGCGGCAAGTTTCATGCCGCTCTACTCAATATTCACTTGGATGCTGTACTCGTTCGCCATGCCCACCGTGATTATCGCCGCCTTGTATTTCTGCAATTTGCACGAAACTCGACTTTCACTTTTGCGAGTTTTAAGATTCGCAGTTTACATTCCCGCAATCGTATTTTCGTTCTTCTTCCCGCCGCTTGCCTTTCGGGATTACCAGTTGACGAGCTTGGCGTTTTGGATTGTCTACGCAGTGCATAATCTTGCGGGCGCGGCCGTGTACACGTGGCTGTTGTGCCGAAGTGTACACCATGAAAAGCAGGGCGAGGAACGCCGTCAAAAGAAACGGGTAGTGCTTGTAATTCTGCCGCCCGTGGTGTTTTGGGCGGTGTCGGTGTTTTTGACACACCCGTTTGAGTTTTCGGGGCTGTTTAATTTGTGGCAGATTAATGCGGTGATTCTGCTTGCGGGGCTGGGGATTTTGGTCGTAATGACTTTCAGGGACGGCTTCATGGGGCTGAAATTGTCAAAGGAAAATTACGACTGGAACACCGACATAGACCTAATCGGCAGGGGCGCGGATTACTGGGGACACATGATGAAAAATCAAACCTCGAAGATGGAGCTGTGCGTAGATGAACTCAAAAAGCAGTACGCAGATAGCAAAAATCCGGAGGAACTCGCTATATTATCCCGCTCAATCGACAGTATTAAAAATTACATGAGCAAAATAAAACGGCACTCGCAGAACATAGTTTTGCGCGAAGAACAATGCAATTTGCGGGAATTGCTCAATGACGCAATCGCAGTCTACATGCCTGTTTCGCGTGTATCAAAAAATATTACTATAAACGCAAATATCCCCGATGATATTTTTTGGCACTGCGACAAAAGCCATATCACCGAGGTTTTTTCTAATATTATTTCAAATGCCGTCGAGGCAATACGCGGCGGCGGCGTGGTTACAATCGTCGGTGAACTCACGAAAAAGCATTACGCACTGCGTTTCACCGACACGGGCGCGGGCGTTGACAAAACAGAACTGCGGAAAATATTCGAGCCGTTTTTTACAACAAAAAGCACCGAAAAGAATTTCGGGCTGGGCCTCGCCTATTGCAAAAACGTAGTCATGAAGCACGAGGGCGGGATTTACGCAGAGAGCGAATTAGACAAAGGCACGACGATTACGATTACGCTTCCGTTAAAGCGGGTAATTTGTAGAGGTGAAAAGCATGAATAATAACGACATAAAAATCAAAGTAATTTTAGTTGAAGACGATGACGATTTTGCGTTTTTAGTCAAGAAGATGATTACCGCAAACCCGCGCCTTGACTATCTCGGCAGGGCTTCGGGGTGGGCGACGGGAGTGGAAATGGCGCAGACTTTGAACCCGCAAATAACCCTGATGGATTTGAACCTTTCGGGCAGCGAATTGGACGGCATTGAAGCCGCAAAAGAAATCCGACTTACCACCAACTCAAAAGTTATACTTTTGACCTCCTACGAACAGCCCGAAATTGTCATAGAAGCCAGCAAAAAATCCTTCGCATCCGGGTACCTTTTCAAGAGCGATTGCCAAAATCTCGCCGATACTATTTACAAAACTGCAATCTCCGCCACGCCGCAAGAGCAGTTCATAAAAGAGCTGGTTTTAAGCGAGTTGACGGCCGCCGAACGCGGCGTTTTGAACGAGCTGATTGCCGCAAATTCGGACGTCTTGTCATCTCAATTTCAATCAAAACCGGACACAGTATCAGGCTCTTCACCGAAGACGATTGCCAATCAGAAAACGAGCATTTTCAGGAAGCTGGGGGTGCGGAATACGGGGGAGTTGGTGGGGGTTTTTCGGGGGTGGTAGAGGGTGTGCAAAATTGTCATTTCACCGAACTATAACGCTCACAATTTCATTGTTAGAACCAACCCGCATCGGCATTTGCCATGTACTCACACCTTGCGTTACGATAACATGAGGGCTGTCGGCGTTTTTTTGGTAATGCCCATAATCCACAGTGAAAATTGCGTTCGTAATTAAATTTGCCGGGAACAACTGGCCCTTGTGAGTGTGCCCGGCGAGGATTAAATCAACTTCGCCGCCATATTCATCAATGTGTTGCGGATTGTGTTCCATAACAACAATTGGAAAATCCACATTTATTTTCCCCATAATTTCCGAAAGATTCTTGCGTTTCATGTCCCCGAATCCGCCAATCGGCGAAGCGTCCATTCTGCCAATCAAAACAAGGCGTTCATCAATGATAACGTGTTCGCAATTAAGAAGTTTTACGTTACTGCGCTCAAGAAAATCCATCATTAGCGGCAGCGTTTTTCCGCCGTCGTGATTACCTAAAACCGCATATACGCCATATGTTGATTCTATACTTTTTAGCAGTGCCGATGCGCTTTCGGGGTCACGTATCAGGTTAAAATCATCGTTGAAAATGTCCCCCGCTATACACACAATATCGGGGTTTTGATTGTTTATTTTTCGTATTATTTCTTCAAGGCGTTTTTCACCATTCGTATCCCCCAAATGCAAATCGGCAATAAAAACTATATTCATTTCACCCGACAATTTCTCGTCTAAATTGACATCATAAGAAACAAATTTGGTTTGAGTTGCGTTATACACGCCGTAACAAACGACTCCTACGCTCAATGTTATAGCAACTATTCTTGCATAAAAACTGACAATAAAAAATAAATCTTTGGGTATTATTTTTGCAATGTTACCGCCAAAAATAATTACATCGGAAACAATAAAAAACATGAAAAGATATATAAATATGCCCATCCAAATCGAGCCGATTGAACCCGTTATCGCCCTGATAAAAGCGGGCAACGGCAACCGAGCTAATATAAACGACACTGCGGTTACTATGTATATTCCTGCAAATATTCGCCAATCAATATTCGGGAAAAGAAACGCAATTGTTTGAAACAACCGCCTCCCGACATAAAAATTCATGCCTCCAAAAACGACTAATAAAACGATGACTGCAAAAATTATTCTTCCAATGCTCATTTTCGGCTCCTTTTTTCTGCGATTTTTCTGTCTAATGCTCATTTGGTTTAGTGGGTTATTTGCATTATACACTTTTTTGTGTGGGTTGTCAATAGTGTTTACCAAAACCGTGTTACACTTTTATGTAGGGACGACGGCACGCAGAAATTAGATTGCAGGGGCGGGCCCGAAAACCCGCCCCTACAGCAACCCCCATCACCCTCCTTTAGAAGACAACAAAGCAACACAAAGCACAACAGAAGTAACAGCCGGCCCGACCGATGCGGCGAAAAAGGCCGATTCCGGATTAATTATCGCAGAAATCACGCCGACTATCGTTGACAAAACCGCAATAATTAAGCACACAGAAAGTATTTTTTTCGTTTTAGACATTATTTTTCCTCCTTTCAATAGACCGGTCCGTGAACCCCGTTCGCGACATATTTTCGGCGCATTTTCGTGGATTTATCCACATCAAACATGCGTTGAATTTCCTTGTAATGAACAAATCATGACTGCGGAAATTCGTCTTGGTTGACGAAAAACTCGCTCGAAAATCTGTTCGCTCAGGAGTCCACGGACAGGTCTAATAATAAAATTCCCCGGAGCGTGTTGACACTACCGCTCATTGCACAGATTTTGGCTAATTTTCGTGGATTTATCCACATCACACATGCGTTAAATTTTTCCGTAATGCACAAAGTATTACGAAAAATAGCGCACTGCGCCGGCCTTCAGTCTGACAAAAAATTCGCTCAAAATCTGCACAATTCGGATAGTGTCAACAAGCTCTAAAAATAAAACAAATCCTCAAACTTTTTATCCAACGCAACACAAAGAATAAGCGCGAGTTTCGCCGTGGGGCAGAACTGCCCCGTCTCAATCGAGCTGATTGTGTTCCTCGAAACGCCGACCATCTCGGCTAAATCCGTTTGGGATAAATCGTTTTCGGCCCTTGCCACTTTCAACCTGTTTCGTAATACAAAATCGCCTTTCATGCCGCACCTCTTAATGGCAATCTCCGAAAACCACTGTCGTTTCAGCGTGGTGCAGATTTGTTCGTGCTTTTGCACAAAGAAACGCCGTAGCTAAAGCTACACAATACTTTGTGTATTAACGGGTATTTTTGGGCAAAATGACGGACAAAGCTGTGCCGCGCTGGGGCGGCAGGGGTTTTCGGAGGTTGCCTAATACAAAATCGCCATTAAAAAATAAAAAACAGTAGCGATAACGCTTAAAATAAACAAGAGCAGTTGGATTTTCTTTTTCGTGAAGCGGTAATAGGAAAAAGTCCCGCCGGCAAGCCAAGCAAACGAGAGCGCGACAATGGCATTGACGACGTTTTTATTCTCGGGCAAAGAGAACAGTATCAGAAGAAAACCAACGACAGCAGACATAATTATACCCGCCTTGCCCCCGCGCACTTCCGCGAACTCCAAGCCTTCGTCCTTGTTAAGGCTCTTCGCTTTTTCCAAGATTTCCGCTTTATTATTTTCGCTCATCTACACCGATTATCCTTTCCAAGTTATATTGTTATAATGCCAAGTACACTTGGCATTTTTAAGTATACACCATGATGCTTGAGTTGTCAAGGGGATTTTATGGCTAAATTGTAAACAAAGCGTGAACATACTGTGAACATTCGCACCGCAACAAAACCCTGCGGCTCGTAAACTCACAAACCACAGGGTTTAATAACCCTCAACCGGCAACCCCCAAAGCCCCAAAATCATCTCGCCATCATCGTCTTTAGCGGCGATATTCTTCCGCCTCATGCCGCATCTCTCGCACTTGTACAGGATTTTCACGCCTTTTTTGGCGTTTTCGACGCCCACAGGCCGCAGTACGCCGCCGCAAGTCGCCTGCCTGTCGCCCGGGTTCACGTCCACATGAAGCGAGCAAAGACACCTGTTGCAATGGTCGCGCGAGGTATACCCGAGCGGTGCGACTTCCGCACCACAAACAAGGCAGACAAAAGGCTCGTCTATCTCGGTAAAGCGTGAAAGTTTCATGTTTTCGCCATTGTCCTCCTTGCATAATCCGGAAATCAGTTGATTGTAAAACCTACTATTTTGCGGACGGGCAATGCCCGCCCCTACAATATGCAGATGATTAATAAACCCAATCCACCACATGTAGGGGCGCAGCATTACTTCGCAAGCGATGCGCGTCCGTGAGTTTCGCAATCGTCCGTGCAGTCCCCTACAACGTCCCCTTCAAATCATCCAACGACAAACTAAACGAATCGATACAATTATCGAGGAAATACCGTAACTCCGCGCTATCAACGGATTCAAGCTGTCCGCGTATGCTCTCGCGGGCGGGCAAAAACTCGCTGTTGGAGGCGTTCAGCTCGGTCACGCATTTCAGATAGGCGCAGAGTTTGTCGGCGATTTTAATCAGTTTCTTCTCGTCGGCGGTGAGATTTTCGCTGTCAAAATACTCGGCGTAAACCGCCCGCATCTCCTTTGGCAAGTGCGATAATAACTTCTCACAAGCGATTTTCTCGATGTCCTTGTAGGCGGCTTTGATTTCGTTGTTGTAATACTTCACGGGCGTGGGCAAATCCCCCGTCAGCACCTCCGAAACATCGTGGAAAAGCGCGTAGGCGGCGAGTTTTTCGGCGTTGTACTCCTTGCCGAAGTAGCAATTGCCGACCAACGCCAAGAAGTGCGCTATGAAGGCGCATTCAACAGTATGTTGCATGAGATTTTCGCTTTGTGTATTGAACATCAAGCTCCAACGGCTGATGTGCCTCATGCGGAAAAGCATGGCTAAGAACGTGTTTGGCAAGCTTCCAACTCCTTTTCGGCCACTCGTTTGTGCCCAAAATAATTGCAGTTTTCAATTATATCGGTAAATTTCGCCCGCGCATCGTCGTAAAGCCCCTCTATGACGTCGGTTTTGGCATCTTGCAGTATGACGTCGTAATCGAGAAACGGGGCGATTGCGGGGTGCGCGTATCCCTGCTTTTGGCAATTTTCCACAGCGGTTCTCATTCGCGAAACGGCTTCACGAGCGGCTTCGGGGTTGCGCTTGTGTATGTGATACTCGGCGTGAGTGAAATTCAACACGATTTCGCCCACATAATCGGCAGATTGCTTTGTCAGCATGGTATTCAGCAGCTCCTCGGCCTCCGATTCATTGCCGAGCCGCAGCAGACATTCTATTTTTACCCCGTAATACCCCAGTTCGTTGCCACTCAACCGTTCCCTTTTATGGAAACTCGGCTTCAAATTGCGCCAAATCTCGTTATTCACCTCAAGCGCGGCGGCGTAATCGCCTTTCTCGGCGTGCGCCTGCGCGACCAAGCTCATGACATTGCGCCGCAGTATTGAACCCGCGGTGTTGAGCGGTTTTCGGAAGTTCGTGGTATTGACGAAAAGGAATCGCTTGTACCGCTTGATTTTATCGTCCGGGTGATAAAGCATGGCGGTCTTTTTGAGCGAATAGCTTTGACAAATAACTAAAATAATCTGCAAAACAATCACAGCACCAAATATAACCAACACCTGCTGATAAAATTCAAACGAAAACGGATTAATTGCAACAATTACACCGACAAGGAACGGCAAAAGAAATACTAACATACTTTTTCCTCAATTGTCAATCCATGTTTTACTCGCTCGCTTTCTTCCATGCGTTTGGCGTTGTTGAAGCGGTCGATTGTCCCTGCTAAGTAGCCTGTGATGCGGCGAATCCGCTCGAATTTCCTGCCGCCGTCGGCCTCGGTGCGGCCGCATTTGGGGCATTTCTCGCCGATGACGCCGGTGTACCCGCAGACGGGGTCGCGGTCAACGGGGTGGTTAATCGAGCCGTACCCCACGCCCTGCTCCTTCATGCAACGGATAATTTTCTCGAATGCCTCAAGATTATTCGAGGGGTTGCCGTCCATCTCGACAAAAGTTATATGCCCTGCGTTGGTGAAGACGTGGTAAGGCGCCTCCAGCTTGATTTTATCGTACGCCGAAATGTCGTAATAAACCGGGACGTGGAAAGAGTTTGTGTAATACTCGTGGTCGGTTATGCCTTTGACAACGCCGAACCGCTTTTTATCCATCCTCAAGAATCGCCCGCATAACCCTTCCGCGGGAGTGGCAAGCAGTGTGAAATTCAAGCCGGTCTTCGCGCTCTCCTCGTCCATGCGGTCTCTCATGCGCTTGACGATTTTCGTGCCTAATTCCTGCGCCTTATCGCTTTGGGCGTGGTGTTCACCAATCAAGGCATACAGGCACTCGGCAAGCCCGATGAAGCCCATCGCCAAGGTCCCGTGCTTCAAAATTTCCGCAATGCCGTCCTCAGGGCCGAGGTTCTCCGAGCCCATCCAGACCCCTTGTCCCATGAGGAACGGGAAGTTCTTGACCTTTTTCTCACTTTGGATTTTGAAACGGTAAAGCAATTGGCTGACGGTCAAGCTCATCATGTCCTCGAGCATTTCAAAGAATCGGACAATATCGCCGCAAGCAGTAACGCCGAGCCGCGGTAAATTGATAGAGGTAAAGCTCAAGTTTCCGCGCCCCGAAACGGTTTGGCGGTTCGGGTCGTGCCGGTTGGCGATTACGCGGGTGCGGCAACCCATGTAGGCGACTTCGGTGTCATAGTCGCCCTCTTTGTAGAATTGCAGGTTAAACGGCGCGTCCAAGAACGAGAAGTTGGGGTAGAGCCGCTTTGCCGAAACTCGGCAGGCAAGCTTGAACAGGTCGTAATTCGGGTCGCCCGGGTTGAAGCTTATGCCCTCCTTGATTTTGAAGACGTGTATCGGGAAAATCGGGGTCTCGCCGTTGCCGAGGCCGCTTTCGTTCGCCAAAAGTATATTGCGGATTACCATGCGGCCCTCGTTTGAGGTGTCTGTGCCGTAGTTGATTGAGGAGAACGGCGTCTGCGCCCCCGCACGGCTGTTCATGGTGTTGAGGTTGTGGACTAACGCCTCCATGGCTTGATAGGTGGCGCGCTCGGTTTCTTTTGCGGTTAATTCGCGAGAAAAGTCTTGTATTTTGTCGGTTAATTTAGAATCGTGTACAAATTCGTCTATAAAAGGTCTTTCGAGTTCACGGTATTCGGCATCGTTCGCAAGGGAGGGGAATTTGCCGTGTTCGGACTGTATTTTCTCGATAAATTCGTCGATTCTGCCCTCAATATCGTCTATTTTGTAGTCCCCCGTGAATAAACCTATCCCGCGCAGGACATTCTTTTTATATAGTTGCAAATAGGTTTTACGCACCCCCTCAGCAAGGGCGTAATCGAAGTTGGGGATTGACTGGCCGCCGTGCTGGTCGTTCTGGTTCGACTGGATTGCGATACAGGCGAGCGCGGAATAGCTCGCGATGTTGTTCGGCTCGCGCAGATAGCCGTGTCCTGTGGAAAACCCGCCCTCGAACAGCTTTATCAAGTCGATTTGGCAACATGTGGTGGTCAGGGTGAAGAAATCCAAGTCGTGAATGTGGAAATCGCCCTCGCCATGCGCTTTCGAGTGTTCGGGCGAGAGCAGATACATCTCGTAGAACTGTTTCGCGCCCTCCGAGCCGTACTTGAGCATTGTCCCCATCGCGGTATCGCCGTCGATATTGGCGTTTTCGCGCTTAATATCGCAGTCGATTGCGGATTTGAAGGTCAAATCCTCGTAAATTTTCATGAGCTTGGTGTTCATTTCGCGCACACGGGTGCGGTCGGAGCGGTAGAGTATGTAGGCTTTGGCGGTTTTCGCGTGGCCCGACTCAATCAAGACGGTCTCCACCGTGTCCTGAACCATCTCCACAGACGGCGGCTCACCCGTTCTTTTGTACTCCTTCTCGAGTTTCTGGCAGATTATCTCTGCCAATTTCAAAGACGAGTCATAGTCATGCCCGCCCACAGCCTGCGCCGCTTTGTAGATGGCGTTGGCAATTTTCTCAATGTTGAACGCCACTTGGCGCCCGTCCCGCTTTACAATCTTTGTCAGCATTTTACTCATTACTTCCTTTCGATTTAGGCACGCACCCTTGGGGGCGGGTCCCATGGCACTATATATTGTATGGAAAGTGCCACAATATATATTATATTGCGTTTTGCTTTGATTGTCAATAGAAATACGAAACTTTTTTGTAAATAATTTTGGTGAAAATTTGTGCAATTTATACAAAAAATTATTTTTCAAAAAAATCTTGACAAAAACAAAAAAACTTGATATAATGTATAAGGTCGCTTTAATTTTGCGGCGCGCGGGTGTAGTTCAGTGGTAGAATCCCAGCCTTCCAAGCTGGTCGTGTGGGTTCGATTCCCATCACCCGCTTTTCGTTAGTGAATTGCGGACGATGAGTAAGGAGTAATTATTCCTTATTCATTGTTCACTGTTTTGCGCCAATAGCTCAGTTGGATAGAGCAACCGCCTTCTAAGCGGTAGGTCAGGGGTTCGAATCCCTTTTGGCGTGTTCGACAAAAGCGGATTGAACCCCCGTGGGTTCTGCACCTAAAGGTGATATCCCTTTTGGCGTGTTCGACAAAAGCGGATTGAACCTGCGGAGTACGAATCTCAAGGGTTTGAATCCCCTTTGTCGTGTATATGGAGGATATAGCGCACCTGGTAGCGCGTCAGATTGTGGCTCTGAAGGTAGTGGGTTCGAGCCCCACTATCCTCCCTTAAATCGTCTGCCCCTTTAGGGGGCGGGCGATTTATTTGGAGGTTGGAAGCTCGGACCCACAGGGTTCAGAGCCCCACTATCCTCCCGAAAATTTACCCCGCCTGTTAGGCGGGGGTTCCTTATGATGTCCGCCGTCACTTGGGCGGGGGTACGCCCCCCTCACCCCCTACAAAGCACACCAAAACCCATCCCTCCCCCTCTCCTTAGCCGCATAAAGCGCCCTATCGGCGGCGTCCACGAACGCCGCCGGCGCATCGCCGCGAGACGGAAACGCAGTATTCACGCCGATGCTGACCGTGGCGCAGACCTCCACGCCGTCAATCCACGAAATCCGACTATTCCGCATATTATGCAAGATTTTTGAAGCAATTTCACACGCGCCGTTGCTGTCCGTGCCCGGCAGTAACACCGCGAACTCGTCGCCGCCCCACCGTGCGACAAAATCGGTTGCACGCTGAAGCGCGGCCTTGTAAATCCTGCCCGCCGTTTGAATCAGCAGGTCGCCGAAAGTATGCCCGTAGGCGTCGTTATACGCCTTGAAATCGTCCATGTCCATGAACAAAAGGCTAATCGGCGTGCCTTCCCGAACCGCCCGCTCCCACTCGACCGCCAACCGCTCGTCAAAGCCGCGCCGATTGGGCAAATTCGTCAGCGAATCGTTAATCCCCGCCCGTTGCAAAGCGCGAATCTGCCGCACAGATTGCGCCTGTGTCCGTATTCGCGCCAACATAATCGAGTTGACAAACGGCTTTGTCACATAATCGGCCGCACCGAGCGCGAAGGCTTTTTCCTCGTCCTTGACATTATTTGACATTGTCATGCAAATCAGCGGAATCTCCTTTGTCAAGTCGTTTTCCTTGAACTGCTCCAACAGCGCAAACCCCTGTATATCAGGCAAATTCATGTCGAGAATAACTATATCCGGTAGTGTCTCGGAGGCGACAAAAAGCGCGGCTTCTCCGTTTTCGACAACCGAAACGTCATAAGCCGTGCTTAAAATATATTCAAGGATACCTGTGTAAATCTTCTCGTCATCGGCGATGAGGATTTTTATTTTGGGGTTTTCGGTGTTTTTCTCGATGCTCATGTGGTTATTATTTACCACTTTTGGGGGTACTATTCGTAAGTCTCGTAAGGTTTAATTTAGGTGTAAGGGGCAGTAGGGGTGAGGGGGCGTCCCCAACCGCCGCACAAGATTCGTCACCCGCGCATACCGCTATTGAAAGACCCGCACTGCATTTACGGAAACTTAGTAAGTCTTGAAAGCGGCGTTAAGCCGCTCTCGTGAGAGTTAAGTCCTATCTACTTCTCCTGCGTTCGGGTGCGAAGCTTGCGCGGCGGTTGGGGACGCCCCCTCACCCCTACTGCCCTATTTCTTCCTATCCACCAAAAGCGGCAACCGCGAAGCCACCCCCGCCGAAATCACCGCGAAAATCACCGCGAGTTGTGTCACAGGGAAGAAAAACGGAAATATCATGATAGTAACCAACGGCTTGCGTAAAACCGAGCCGCAGAGCGCGGCGATTACGACCGCGGCGGCAAACCCGCTGTCCGCGCCGGTCAAGGCGGCGAACCCGAACGCCAAGCACAACCCCGCAAACGCTATCGGGAAAATATTCCCGCCTTTCCACCCCGATTTCAAGCAAATGCTAATCAGAATCAGCTTCAGCCCGCCGATTGCCAACAGCATCACCGGCGAAAGTGCGGCTTCACCCGTGGCAACCACGCCCATTTCATGCTCACCCGAGAACATTACGAGCGGGAAAAACACGCCAAAAGTCCCCAGCAACACGCCGCCCAAAACCGCAAGCACTATCGGAAATTTTTTCAGCGGGCGAAACGCCGCATTGACTAATTTTCCGCAGAGTGCAAAAAGATTCGCCGCGAGTAGCCCGAAAATCAGCAACGGCACAAACCAAATCAGCTCACTACGCCCCAAATTCGCCGCACTAACTCGCGAAAGTGTCATCGCCGCGCCCAAAACCGTGCTGAGATACGCAAAACAGCCGCCCGCGCCTATCAGTATCATGATATTCAGCAGCCGCTTTTTTGCACCCGTTTCAAGAGCAGGTTTGAGGCGGTCACTCGCGAAGTAACACAGCCCCGAAATAATTCCCGCAAGCCCCGCCTCCGGCCCGACACTGCCGCCGAAAATCAGCGCAGTGAACGCCAAAATCGCAATCCCGGGGACTTTCTTAGGGTCGTACCGCTTGTCGGTCTTGATTTTCTCGAAGACTTCCTCAAACGGCTCGGGGTAATCCCCGAAAACCCGCCTGAACAAGCCGATTATCACGCCACCGACCGCGCAGATAAGTATCGGGTATGCAAAAGCATGCGACAAGTTATCACTGCCGATAACGCGGGCAGGGAAGACATCCCACAGGAAATCCACCCCATACGCAACAGCCCTCAGGAACAGCCAAGCGACCCCCCCGATAAAGACCCCAAGCAACAGGGCGCGAAGTATGTACATAATCGGATTTTTCTTACTCATGTGCTAATTATATCACAAGTTGTCGGGAAATGCAAGGGGTTTTTTTACAGACCTCCACGGAAACTAACCACGAGTGGGTTTATGTGCAGATTTTTCGCCATACAAGGCAAAAATTTTCGTAATGCTTTGTGCATTGCGAAAATTTTTAACGCAGTATGGCGGAAAAGCTGTGCATAAAGCCGCCGTGCGTTAGTTTTCGTGGAGGTCTATTAGGTCTAATTTCCATGCAAAGACGAGCAATGCAAGCAGGTTCGGGACTGCCATCAGGCCGTTGAAAATGTCCGCTATGCCCCAGATTAGCACGGGGCGGGTCGTCGCGCCGATGTAACAGCAGAGTACGAAAATGACTGCAAACGGCAGTAAAAATCGCCGCCCAAAGAGATACTCGACACAGACCGAGCCGAAAAACGACCACCCCGAAGCCGTTGCAACCGCGAACAGCGCAATACACGCCGACAAAAACATATCAGCATACCCCCCAAAGGTCTGCCCGAACGCCGCCGATGCGAACATTGCGCCGTCCCCGCCCGCCTTGTCCGCGCCGGTTACAAGTATCGCCAAAGCCGTCAAAACGCAAATGATTACGGTGTCGATGAAGACCGCGAGCGATGCCCACAGGCTCTGGCGTACAGCCGATTCCTCCGAGGACATACTGCTTAGGATTACGGTTGTGCCAAGACCGGCTTCGTTGGAAAAAATCCCCCGCCTGAACCCCCAACTCATGCCCATGAACATCTTGCTCCGCATGATTGCGAACCCCAAAAATCCGCCGCCCGCCGCCCTAAAGTCGAACGCCTCGCGGACAATCCGCAGTAACGCCTCGGGGACTGCACCGAAATTCACCACGATTACCGCCACGCACCCGACGATATAAATCAGCGACAGTGCAGGTATAACCTTCTCCGTCACCTGCCCGAACATAACCGCCCCGCCGAAAACTAACAATCCCACCAAAACCATAGCCATCACCCCCGAAACTTTCAGAGGCACGCCGAACCCGCGTTCTAATGAGGTTGCGAGGGCGTTCATCTGGGTCATGTTGCCCATTCCGAGACAGGCGAGTATGCAGCAGAGTGCGAAGAATTTCCCCCAACCGTCCCCGAAAACCCTGCCTATGTACAAAAACGCGCCGCCCCAGCGGCTTCCGTCGGGCTTTTTCTTGCGGTGAAGCATGCCGAGATAATTCTCGGCATACGCGGTCGCCATGCCGAAAAACGCCGACACCACCATCCAAAACACCGCGCCCGCCCCGCCGAACGCGATTGCAGTACCGAGCGCGACGATGTTCCCGGTCCCGAGCGTGACTGCCAACACCGACGTCAGGGTCTGAAACGGCGAAAGGCTTTTGCCGTCCGGATTTGCGGCAGTGTTCTTGTGTAGGAAGGTCATTTTTATGATACGGGGCAGGTTGAGTTGGAAGAATCCTAATTTTACGCTCAAATAAATCCCCGTACCGAGGAATAATACCAACGCGGGAACTCCCCAAACCAACTTTTCATTGATAAAATGAATAATATTCAACTAATTATCACACCTTGTCCTTTTTTTATTTAGTATATTCGCGGTTTATTAGATTTATTTCTTGACAACGCGCCCTTTTATGTATTATAATGTATTTATGAATATTTTTTACACCCTTCACGACAAGCTTTATGTAAATATTACCAACCGTTGCTCCTGCGCCTGCATCTTCTGTATACGAAAGGGCAGCGAGGGCCACGGAAGCGCGGATAGCCTTTGGTTGCCGCATGAGCCGCTGCTCCCGGAAATCAAGGCGGCGTTCGACTTTGAGCGAGGTCAAGGCGGGCTTGACGGCATGACCGAAATAGTCTTTTGCGGCTTTGGCGAGCCTATGGAGCGGGCGGATTTGGTGCTTGAGTGTTGCGAGTATTTCAAGGCGCACAGCGATTTGCCGATTCGCTTGAACACGAACGGCTTGGTAAAGCTGATTCACCCCGACTTCGACATGGCGCGTCTGTCCTGTTTCAACTCGGTATCGGTCAGCCTGAACGCCGACGACGAGGCCGAGTATCTCCGTGTAACCCGCCCGGGGTTCAACGCGGACAAATTAGTGCAATCGCCGTACGCCGCAATGCTGAGTTTTGCAGAGACTGCAAAAAAATACACGGCGGTAAGCTTTACGGTGGTTGACGTAATCGGCGATGAGCGTATCGAGAACTGCCGAAAAATTTCCCGCGACATGGACATACCGCTGAAAATACGGCATTTTATTACCGATTAATAATTAACGATTAACATACCGAAAGGACAAAGGATTTATGGCTATTGACTATGTTCCGATTAAGATTAACAGGCTGCCCGACGGCTTGTTTCTCGACTGCAAAGTATATATCGAAAAGGACGGCGGGTACTCGTTTTATTGCGAGAATGTAAGCGTTACGCCGTCCCTTATCGAGCGTTTGCGGACGGTGGTCTACCCCAACGACAAGATTTACATTACCGCGAATTACATGGAGGATTTCCTGAAACGCGGTGTAGATTTGGGGTGGAAGCCCGAACCCCCAAAGATTATCAAGCCCGAAATGGCGAAGACATTTTCAGTCGCTTCGGAATCGCTTGTGCCGAATGACGAAAAGCCCGATAAGCCCGATACGGAATCGCCGCTTATGGGCAAAGGCTTTGCAAAAGGTACAACCAAGGCTGATTTCGAGCGGGTTCGCAAGGAATACCAAGAGACGAAGGAAGCCACAAAAGTCATGTTCGACGAGATAGCCATAACTCGTCGGGTGCTTCCGTCCACCACCGAAGAATTTGTCCACGATATAGGCAGAAAGCTTGAAACTAACGACATTTCGCTGATACTGCAATCCATAAACAGCATGCGCCGAGTAGACGAATACCTGCACACCCACAGCCTTAACGTCGCGTTCCTGAACGGCTTGATGGCGAAGTGGCTCAAGTACGACAAGAAGCAACATGACGAGTTGGTGCGGGTCGGGCTTTTGCACGATATAGGTAAGTTAGTAGTCCCGCAAGACGTGATTAACAAGCCCGCCAAGCTTACGCCGCAGGAATTTGAACTCGTGAAAAAGCACTCGTTGTATTCGTTCGAGATGTTGGTGAATTCCGGGATTACCGAGAAATCGGTCTTGCTCGGCGTAATTCAGCACCACGAGAAACTCAACGGCTCCGGCTATCCGCACGGGATTGACGCTAAGGAAATTACCGACTACGCACGGATTACCGCGATTTCCGACATATACGACGCGATGATTGCAAAGCGGGTCTACAAAGACGCTCACTCCCCCTTTGACATACTCGCGAACTTCTCGAAAGAGGGTTACTCGGTACTCGACATAAATTATGTCAAGATGTTCATAGACTGCATGATTGAGGAGCTGAAAGGCAAGATGATAGTCTTGTCGGACGGCAGAGTTGCAACTGTACTTATGGTTAACGAGCGGAATCTTTTATACCCGATGGTCGAGGTTGACGGCGAGATTATCACCACCTCGCCCGAGCTTTACTGCGTGTCGGTCTATAACCACAACGTCTCGTCCGATGAAGTCGAGAAGATTTTGTAATGGCAACCTCCAAAAACCCCCGCCGCTCCATCGCGGCACAGCTTTATCCGTCATTTTGCCCAAAAATGCTCGTCAATACACAAAGTATTAACTGCGCTTTTTGTGCAAAAGCACGAACAAATCTGCACCACGCTGAAACGACCGTGGTTTTTGGAGGTTGCCTACCATGAAAAATATTTACGGCATGACTTTTGATGAGTTGGAAAATTATTTCGCATTACAGGGAGAATCAAAAGCCGCTTCAAAGGCAAAACTCACCTACAATTACCTCTACAAAAATAATCCGCATGACTACAGCAAAAGAATCTCCGCAATGCTCGAACGGGATTTTTCTTTTGCACAAATTGAAGTGCAAAGGCGCGAAGTAAGCCCGACTGCCGAAAAATTTCTGTTCGGGTTACAGAACGGGAACAGCGTGGAGGCTGTGCTGATGCGGCAGAGTTACGGGAACGCGCTCTGCATTTCTACACAAGTCGGCTGTGGTATGAATTGCGCGTTTTGTAAGTCCGGTAATACTAAACATAACAAGAAAGTGCGGGACTTGCTCCCGCACGAAATGACTTTGCAGATTATTGCCGCTGAAAAAATCCTCGCCGAGAAAATCCCCCGCGTGACCCTTATGGGTATCGGTGAGCCGCTTGATAATTACGAAAATGTGAAAAATTTTTTGGAAGTGATTACTCATAGGCACGGGCGGGACACCCCTGCGCGGTTCGTCACGGTGTCTACTTGCGGGCTTGTGCCGGGGATTAAAAGGCTCATGGCCGATGCAATCCCCTGCAATTTGGCGGTGAGCCTTAATGCTACCGAAGATTCCACCCGAAGCCGCCTTATGCCCGTTAATAATGCCTATCCTATAGCCGAGTTGCTCCAAACCGTGCGGGAATATTCCGCTGTGAAGTCCAAGAAAACCACCCTCGAATATGTCATGCTCGGTGGGATTAACGACAGCGACGACGACGCGCATCGGCTCGTGACCCTCACGGGCGGCATCAACTGCTACATTAACCTTATACCTTATAATAACACCGACCTCGGCTTCACCCGCTCGCCGCCCGAACGGCTGAAAAGTTTTTACGATATTCTCATTCAAGGCGGCGCGAGGGCGGTTGTGCGGAAGGAGTTTGGGGGGGAGATTCGGGCGGCGTGCGGGCAATTGACGAACAATTGACAATTGATAATGGACAATGGACAATTGACGAACAATTGACAATTGATAATGGACAATGGACAATTAGATACGTTTGCGGCGGGTGTAGACCCACAGGCCTGCTGATGTGGCGGTTAGTGCGATTGCGATTGCGGTCAACCCGCGGTAATCGCCTAAGCCTGTTTTCGGGGGTATCTTGTTTTTGATACACAGCGGACACTCAATCAGCCCGCACTCGTAATTGCCTACGCCGCAGACAGGCTTGCAGATATTGCAAACCCGCAGACCGCACGCCACGCCGTTCACGCCGCATGCAAAGCATATGCAATCCCTCACAAGACGGGCGCAGTTAACGCAAATCTCGCCGATTACGAGGAGTTCGGGTATGACCTTTTCGATGTTTGGTATGAATATTTCGAGGGATTGCAAAACCGGGAATCCGTCATTGATAGTTTCCATGTAAGTCCATGTGTTATCGAAATCCCAGTTTCTGAAATTCCCCTTTTGCCGCATTTCGGCGGGGGTGAGTGAGGATGTTTCTATTGCTATTCCCGATTCAAATGCCTGTTTTTGCAGTTCGTTGCGCGGTGTTCCTCTAAATGTTTGACTGCTTTGAATATTCCAGTAAGAATTTTGCGCGCTCACTTGCCCCGCGAGAGCTCCTAAATATATAGTGCCATTAGTGGTGGTATTAGTGCCAGCGTACATTGCGCCTAAGACGTCGCCCGAATTATAGGAATACCCAACACTAAAATTATTACCCACAATACCTCCAATATATAGCGACGAGAGGGCGTTACTGATGCTTACGAGGCTTATACCAAAAACAGAAACGGCTCCTATATTGAAACTATCCGATACATAGACACTATGCCCGCCGATTCCGCCGGCGTGTTTGTCGCCGCGAGTCCGCGTTGCCTCTACTGTCGCCGAGCCTATGGTGATATTGCCGGTATTGAAACAGTTGCGTACCGTTGCGTTTGAGCCGGCAATCCCGCCTACTTTTGATACGCCCTGCACATTAACCGAAATATTGACATTGCTGAAACAGTTCTCTATATTCCCGCCCGTACCGACAATGCCGCCTACGCTTGTTTCGCGGTTGGTGGTGGCGGAAGAAGCAACGCTGATAACGCCCGTTACGCCTAAGTTTTTAATCACGGCGGTATCGGAAGCACCACCGAACAATCCTGCGTATTCATGGTCGCCCACTATCGACAAACGGCTGATTATGTATCCGCGCCCGTCGAGCGTTCCGTTAAACGGCGAGGCGGCGGTAAACATCGGCGTCCACGGCGAAGTCCCCAAGTCTATATTCTGTGTGAGGTGGAATTTGCCGTTGCGATTTCCCGCGACTCTTGCCTCTAATTCCGCTCGTGTGGAAATCGGGATTGAGTCGCTCGGAATGGGGTCAAGTTCGTAGGTGGCGGTCGCCGTGAGCGGTATTGCCGTCACCATTGCGGCGAGTATTGCGATTGTTATGATTACCGAAATAAACTTTCTCATTTTCAAAAGTCCTCCAAAATAAATTTAGTAATGATATTATACCATAATTTACCTTTTGTTGCTATTAGCAAAATAACCAATATATATATATATATATATTGTGCAGTATGCACAAACTCGAAAGGAATTAAAACCATGAAAATCACCCGAATCGTCCTTGGCGCAATACAAACCAACTGCTACTTTGTCATTAACGAAGCCGATAACAAAGCGGTTATTATCGACCCTGCCTGTGATGCGGGGGCGATACTTGACGAATGCGGGCGGCTGGGGGTTACACCCGCGGCAATCCTGCTCACGCACGGGCATTACGACCATACGGGCGGGGTTTTCGACTTGAAAGCACGCCTCGATTTGCCTGTTTATGCGGGCGAACACGAGAAGGCTTTGCTGTGTGACCCCATGCAAAACGGCGAGTATCTTATGGTGAGCGAGGTCGCACGCCGAGGCGCTACGCCTGTTGCCGCCGACAAATGGCTGACCGACGGCGAGGTTATTTCACCCGCTGACATCCCCATAAAAATTATCGCCGCACCCGGGCATACAGCGGGCGGCGTCTGCTTTTACCTTGAAAGTGAGCGGGTGCTTTTCAGCGGCGATGTGCTGTTCGCGCAGAGTTACGGCAGAACCGACCTACCTACGGGCGACATGAAAAGCCTCGTAAACTCAATCACAGTCAAGCTTTTCGGCTTGCCCGACGAGACTGTTGTCTACCCCGGGCATGGCGAGGCGACGAGTATTGGGGTTGAGAGGGGGGGTAATCCTATTTTGTAGTTTAGCGGTTACAAAAGTTTAACGGTTACAGATTTATCCCCGCCTTCCGCGCCTGCGAATGTTGGTGTTTGCGCTCAATCAAATACAGCTTGCCGTCCTTGACGAAGCGATACCCGGTCTGTTTGAACCAAAACTTCACGCCGTTCAGGCGGCACTGTTCGCGGAGTTTTAACACCCATTCGTAATCGCATGGGCGGGCATTATCGCCCGACTCGCCGCCCGCAACGACCTTGTCGATTTTGCCGCCGCCTAAGTAAGGCGACAGGTCGATTTCCGAGAGTAGCGGCTCACAAATAATGCACCGATTTTTTATCTGCAGTGACAAAAAAATCGGAAGCCGCTCGTCTGCACAACGCTGATTTTCGCAGGTGCAACCGATGATTACATTGTCGTAGCCCGCGCCCCAATCGCTCGGCAAATTCGCGGCAAGGCGATTGATTCGCTTGGTGATGAACATGAAATTCAAGTCGCTGCGTTGCCGCATAAATTCCCACGCGGCCGGCCGCCACTCGTCCGCTTCGTCAAGCAGAAAGTCCGATGTAAAGCAGGTGTACACGGTTTCGCCGGGCGGAATTTTGTACTGCTTTTGTCGATTGCGCTTGAGCGGCAAATCAAAATTGAGGGTCTTTTTAACGGCGGAAGCGTCGCGCTCATACTTCGCATCGCTGCGATAAACGTAGCAGTTTTCGCAGCCCGCGCTGATTTTTCGGCAGCCGTGCCACGGATTCCATATCGTGTTCATTTGTGAATCCTTTCGTGTTTTGTCTGGAGCTTGCTGACACTACCCGAATTGCACAGATTTCGGCTAATTTTCCGCCATACTGCGTTAAATTTTTTCGCAATGCACAAAGCATTACGAAAAAATTTGCCTTGTCTGACGAAAAATTTGCTCGAAATCTGCACAATTCGGATAGTGTCAACAAGCTCTAAATTTTCCATTCTAATTTTAAGATATATGCGGAGTCGGCATTTTTGCGTTCGTGATACTCGGCGCGTGTAACGATACCGTCTTCAAAATAGATATTGAGTATTCCTGTTGTTACATGCGGGTCTATTCCGATAATGAAATTCGGGTTGTGGAATTTCACTTGAAAACTTATCTCATTATCAACTATTTCATTGATATTTTTATCGGGCAATTGCTCTAATATATCACTTTCTGTTTTGCCGCCGAACCAATCCGTGTCAAATAACCACAGTGTCATGTTATATCTTTCGGGGTTGTAGCCAACGTCCCAAACGCCCCACTGGTCTGTGTTTAGGGGGATTGGTTTTGAGTTTGAGCAGGCGTTGAGAAGGGATAAAAATATTAGGAGGAACGGTAAATATTTAACTTTCATATAGCACCTATGTAATTTAATGGTCTAATTATTTCCCACGGCGGGGTTTTTTTTTTTTCTGAAATTTGTTTTTAAGTAGTGATAAAACTTTCTTTTTTTAT
>WRMK01000015.1 GCA_009777155.1 Oscillospiraceae bacterium | reverse complement strand
CCCCGCCCCCGCCCCCCCCCCCCCCCCCCCCCCACCCCCCACACCCCCGCACCCCCCCCCACCCCCCCCCCCCCCCCCATTCCCCCCCGCCCCCGCCACCCCTCCTCCCACGCCCGGTATCGGCATCAAAAAAATCGAACTCGAGCGCGAACCCCGCTTTGTACCTAAAGAAATCGCACGCGCCGTCCGCGAAGACAAAGGCATGGGCTACCTCTTTAGCGAGTGTGAAAAAATATTCGGCAGAAACTTGAAGCACCGCGAACAAAACTCCCTCATGGTGATTACCGAGGAGACCGGAATCCCCGCCGAATGTGCGCTGATGTTAGTCGAATACTGCTTTTCCGTCGGCAAAGCCACCCCCGCGTACATGAAAACAATCGCCCTCGACTGGCTTGTCCGCGAGATTGTCACCATAAGCGCGGCGGAAGCCGAAATCAAGGCACTGCGCGAACTGAGCAGCCTCGAAAGCCGCCTGAAAATACTTTTTGAAATGAACAGCGCGTTTTCCGTCAAGCAGAAGGAGATGATACGGAAGTGGGCGGCGTGGGGCTTTGACGACGAAATGCTCAACGAGGCCTATCAGCTTACTCTCGACGGGGCGGGCAAGCTGGCGTTCCCGTACATGAATAAAATTATCGCGGCATGGCACAAAGACGGCATCAAAACCCGTGAACAACTGCAAAAGTCGCAGGAAATTCACAAGTCCAAGTCCCAAAAAGAGAAGTCCGCGACATCGTCGTTTGACTTAGATAAAATATCGAAGATTATCAACTCGTAACAGCCGATTGGTAAAATACGCTGTATGTAGGGGCGCGCATTGCGCGTCCGTGTGAGAAAAAAACATAATCACAGGAGACTAATTAAATGAACAGCAACAAAAGTTTCTACGCCCGCGCCGAAGACGAAATAAAGCACCGCCGCGAGGTAAATTCTCAGAAAATCGAAGCCCGCAAGCGTGAAGTCGAGAGCCGCATACCCGAGTACAAGGCTTTGAGTGGCGAAATCGCCAAAACCGGGCAGCTTTTGTGCGCGCTAATCCTTGCCGGGGACAGCCGCCGTATCGAAAAACTCCAAAAAGACAACTTGTCGGCGCAGGAAATGATGCGCTCATTGCTGATTCAGCACAAGTATGAAGCGGATTATTTGGCGGAAATTTACACCTGCAAAAAGTGCCGTGACAGCGGCGTTTATCAAGACCGCCGTTGTTCATGTTTCAAGGAAATTGTGAAAAGAATGGCGGCGCAGGAGCTGAGTTCGGCGGCACCTTTGAAGTTGAGCAGTTTCGACACGTTCGACCTAAAGCTTTACCCCGACCGCATCGACACCGATTCGGGAGTTAACATAAGGAGCAAAATGAGCCGCAATTACACCTTCTGCAACGACTACGCCGAGAATTTCCATCTGCCGTGCGAGGGCATACTAATGCAGGGGAACACCGGCCTCGGCAAGACTCACTTGTCGTTGGCAATCGCGAAAACCGTGATTGCGAAAGGCTTTGGCGTAATCTACGGCTCTGCACCCGACCTTTTACGCAAAATCGAGAAGGAGCATTTTTCGAGGTGGGAAAACTCGGCCGATGGGGGCAATTCCGGGACCGCCGACCTGCTTCAGAGTACGGATTTGTTGGTTTTTGACGACCTCGGCGCGGAATTTGACAGCCGCTTTTACGTCTCGGCATTCTACAACCTCCTGAATTCCCGCATTAACGCGGGCCTGCCGACCGTCGTGAACACCAACTTCGAGCTTTCACAGCTGAAAGAGCGGTACGGCGACAGGATTATGTCGCGGTTGCTGACGATGCAGTGCCTTGTGTTTGTCGGCGATGATATACGGGTCGGGAAGAAGTATGGGATATGAGGGGGTAGCTATGGAGTCCGAAAACGAACTAAAAGTAATAATAACCTCAGCAGAAATCATGGAGAGAGCCGATAGGAAGAAAAGAAATATATTCCTTGGTATAGTTGCAATTATATTTGTTTTAGTCTTTGTAAGTGTATTTCCGTTCATGAGAGTAATGTATTGGTCGACTGAAAAAGTGCGGAGAGATATTTTAGAAATAGTGCCAATCGGCACGAGTTTTAGAGAAGCCGAAGGCAAAATTTTATGGCAAGAAAACTGGGATTGGGACAGAAAATACCCGTATTACGACAACGGAAAATGGGTGATAAGTTTTTCGCTTGAAGATTCCGGACACTCGCTCGTTCAAGTGTATATACGTTTTATTTTTGATGAGGATTATAAATTGGAAGAAGTTATAGTAAGGCAATATTTATTAATATAGGTTAGGCCTCCGAAAAAAACACTTGCAATTTTCGGCAAAGTGTTGTATAATTATTGTTATTGCAAATATATTGTTCGGCGAGACCCTGCGCGTAGGGGCGAACTCCGTTCGCCCGTGGATTTTACGCATAGTATAAAATTTTTTAAGGGGTAAAAAAATGGAGAATAAATTATCACTTTACGGCTTCAACAACCTCACGAAATCCCTCAGTTTCAACATCTACGACGTCTGCTACGCCAAAACCGAGCGGGAGCAGCGCGATTATATCGCCTATATCGACGAGCAGTACAACTCCGAGCGGCTTGTGAATATTTTAACGAGCGTAACCGACATGATTGGCGCAAAAGTCCTGAACATTTCGCGGGCGGATTACGAGCCGCAAGGCGCAAGCGTGACCGTTTTGGTTGCAGAGGAGAGCATGTTCAAGCACTTGGCACCGTCGGGCGAGAAGGTGCTCGGCCACTTGGACAAGAGCCATGTCACCGTTCACACCTACCCCGAGTATCACCCGGAGACCTTCCTTGCGACTTTTCGGGTCGATATAGACGTGACGACTTGCGGGGTCATTTCGCCGTTGTCCACACTGGATTTTCTAATCGGCAGTTTCGATTCCGACATCATCACGATGGACTACCGTGTCCGCGGCTTTACCCGCGATATAAAGGGCGAAAAGCTGTTCATAGACCACAGTATCACGAGCATACAGAATTATATCGACGCCGCAACCTTGAATAAATACGACGCCGTTGACATGAACGTCTACCAGTCGAATATTTTCCACACAAAGATGCTGATTAAGGAAATCGACCTGCAAAATTATCTTTTCAATTCGGACGTCTACGAAATCCCGCCAAAAACCCGCCTGAATATCATGAATAATTTGAGGCAGGAGATGATTGAGATTTTTTCGGGGAGTAATATTTATTGATGTTTTGGGGGTACTTGGCGTTGGGGGGTGTCCGGGGGTGTATGTCTGCACAATGCAAGCACCGCACGCCCGCGTTCTTGCTTGATTAAGCTTAACTTTCTCGAGCCGAACCGTTCACAGTAGCACATGCCCTATTCGAGCACAGACTATTCAAGCAGATAAAACCTATTAAATCGTGAGGATATAAGTTTCA
The DNA here is from genome assembly GCA_009777155.1 of Oscillospiraceae bacterium. Taxonomy (GTDB): domain Bacteria; phylum Bacillota; class Clostridia; order Oscillospirales; family Ruminococcaceae; genus Ruminiclostridium_E. The sequence goes on along the minus strand of WRMK01000015.1, from coordinate 20,154 downwards.
TGACGAGAAAGTGGGGTTTGAACTGCTTGTGTGGCGGGCTGGCGGTTGCTTGCATTGTGCAGACATACACCCCCGGACACCGAGCAGTTTCATAAAATTTTTTTGGGAGTAACACATACAAATGAAATTCAACAAATCAATCTCGTTTCATCACGTAATACACGATTTCGCACAAACCCCAAACGACAGCCGTTACCAAAGCCCGCCACAGTCGCCGCCCATGAGCGACGATGAGCTGTTCGCGAGGCTCGCGCCGCTCAGGGCCAAGGCGCGTGGCGCAAGCACCGGCACGATAATCGGCACGGTGCTGCTTGTCATCTGCTTTTTAATCTTTCCGCTCCTTGCTATAATTTGTGCAATTCCGTTGGTAATTGTTGGTATACAACAGGCAAAAGCAACCCGCGAAATCAAAGTTTTACTAAGCGAGAACCTCGTTCGAGGGGCGTTGGCGGAGATGATGGAGCTGAAAACCTACCTGCACGACCTTGCCGTGAAAGAAGCCGACATCAGGGCCGCCGACATTATCACCACCTGGAATCGGTACAGCGGAAGCGACTACGTCAACGGGAATTATCGGGGTATGAACATAACATTTTCAGACGTAAAACTACAGCATGTAACAGGAAGCGGCAAAAACCGCAAAACTGTAACGAGATTCAAGGGGCAGTGGCTGATTTGCGACTTGAAAAGGGAAATCAAAAACACGGTCAAACTGCGGGAGAAAGTCAAAGGGGATGGGGGTAAATCGGACATCGAGACCGAGAATATCGACTTCAACAACAAGTTCCAAATCTGCACCTACGACCCCCACACCGCCTTCTACATTCTCACCCCGCACTTCATGGAATACATCAACAAAGCCGATTACCGTGCGGGTGCGCGGAGTTATTTCTGCTTTATGAAGCAGGGAAATCAAAGCCAAGTTCACGTCGCCCTGCATAACAATACCGACTTATTTGAACCAAAAATAAAGAAAAACTTCACAAAAGAAGATTTACGTACCATTCGAGAGAAGATAAAAACCGAAATTCGGTACATCACCGGGGTCATCGACGAGTTGATGCTAAATGATTATTTGTTTGGGGGTAATTAAAAACTGTGAGTGAATATGCAAAAAAGTTTGGCATTACTATAGTTGAAGAACCGGTTTTGTACGACAGCATGTTGTATCTGCGGCTCAAGAAAGCCACGAACAAACGCAGGTTGTATACGGTTTTAGAGGGATTTTTCGCCTTCTGCACCGTGGCTTTGGGGTTGTTGATTTACGTATTCCCGCCGAAAGATTTGCCGGAGGAAGTTTTCGCAACGGTTTTCATAATCGTAATCTTTGTTTTCGGCACTGCGACCGCACTTTTTGAACATGATAAGAAGACCGAAAACTGGAAAATCAAGCGGCTTTTGCACGATAATATTGTGCGGGGGGCGTTGAAAGAGACCTTTGAGACCATGCAATTCTCGCCCGGCTGGCACCTTCAGCCTACTGAAATTGCGTCGTCGGGGTTGGCGCCGTATCGCGGTATGCCCGCGGGCAGCGACTATGTCAAAGGCAGTTACAAAGGCGTTCCGTTCGTGTTTTCTAACCTACATTTTACAACAACTAACAACGATGGTGAAACTAAATCAATGGGGATTTTCAAGGGGCAGTGGCTGATTCTCGAGGTGGACAGGGTCTTCAAAGAGCGGCTGATTCTGCGGGAAAAAAGCGAGGGCGCGCTCGGCGAAATAGGCTTGAAATCGGTCGTGGAGACCGAAAACATCGCGTTTAACCGCAAGTTTCAAATCTCCACCGACGACCCGCTCAACGTCTTCCTAATCCTCACTCCGAATCTCATGGAAGAAATCATTGCAATCGACAGGCGGGCAAATGCACGAACATGTATGAGTTTCGTTACTTCCGGTGACAAAAACTACATTCATATTACTTTTCATAACAACATGGAGATTTTTAACATACCCGCTAATCACAAGTTCACCTACGGGTGCATCCCCGCAATCCGAGGGCGCATGAAAAGCGAGATTCAGTACATGACGGGAATGATTGACGCGCTACTTAAAAACGATTATTTATTCAAAAAATAATAACAAAATCTAATTAAATTCAAGGAGGACTAATCAAATGGCAGGTATTTACATCGGCATCGTAATCGCAATTGTTCTAATCATATTCATCGGATGGTGGATAACAACAAGCAACAATTTCAAACGGAAAAAGATTAAAATCGACGAAGCACTTTCGGGGATTGAGGTCGCGCTGACCAATCGCTTTGACAAGCTGACCAAGCTTCTTGAGGTGACAAAAGGCTTTGCAAAGCACGAGAAGGACACTTTTTCGGCTGTGATTGCCATGCGAAAGGGCATGAAAATCGGCGAGCTGAACGAGTGCTGTTCCAAGATGGATTCAATCGGGGCGCATATTAACGCAGTCGCCGAATCCTACCCGGAGCTCCGCTCTGCCGAGACTTTCAAGGAGCTGCAAAGCGCGATTCGCAGTGTCGAACAGCATTTGCAAGCCGCCCGCCGCCTGTACAACAGCAACGTGACGCTGTACAATACCGCACTCGCGGTTTTCCCGTCGAGCATAGTTGCAAACGCGCAAAACCTCGAAAAAGCCGACTTCTTCGTGGCTGAGGAGGCGAAAAGGGCTGATGTTGAGATGAAGTTTTAGGGGTGTTTGAAGCGGAAATAATGTAGGGGCGATTTTCAATCGCCCGCAAAATCGCACGACCGCTGAAAAATCCACGGACGCGCAATGCGCGCCCCTACAGACAAACCGCACAACCACCGTAAAACCCACGGGCGAACGCAGTTCGCCCCTACGTTGACGGATAATACAAACGCCCGCAAAATCGCACAACCGCCAAAAGACCCACGGACGCGCAATGCGCGCTCCTACAGACAAAACCGCACAATCACCGTAAAACCCACGGGCGAACGCAGTTCGCCCCTACGTTGACGAATAATACAATCGCCCGCAAAACCGCACAACCACGAAAAATCCACGGGCGATTTGCAATCGCCCGCAAAATCGCAAAACCGCCGAAAGACCCACGGACGCGCAATGCGCGCCCCTACAGACAAAATCGCACAACCACCGTAAAACCCACGGACGCGCAATGCGCGCCCCTACAGACAAAACCGCACAAACGCCCGTAAAACCCACGGACGAACGCAGTTCGCCCCTACGTTGACGGATAATACAAACGCCCGGAAAATCCGCGGACTACCGAGGCGGTCGTCCCTACAAATCCCAAAGGAAACCTGTAAATATGAACAAAAACCTAAAACTAACCGTCACCGCTGCACTATTTACCGCCATGACCCTCATACTTACAATGTTCCCGAAAATCCCCATCGGAAACGGGTACGTCCACATGGGGGACAGCGTGATTTACTTGGTGGCGTGCATTTTGCCGCTCCCGTACGCGGTTTTCGTGGGGGCTTTGGGGGGTGCGCTTGCCGATGCCTTGGGCGGTTACGTCATTTGGGTAATCCCGACGCTTGTTGTCAAGGCGGCAATCGCCCTGCCATTCAGCTCCAAAAACCCTCAAATACTAACAAAAAGAAACACCGTCATGGTGTTTCTCGCAGGGTTAATTACAATCGTGGGGTATTCGGTTGCTGAAATAATCCTATTCGGGCCTGCGGGTGTATTCAGCGGTATGCTAATGGGTTTAGCGCAACCGATAGGCAGTGGGATTTTGTTTGTAATTATGGCGGCGGCGTTGGATAAGGTTGGGTTTAAGGGGAGATTGGGTTTTAGGGCATAGGGGCGCGTAGTACGCGCCCGCAAATCCATGCGAGACTTGTATTTTTTACGGGCGGGTAATGCCCGCCCCTACGGAATTAAACCGCTATTAAAGGTGATAAAAATGCGACAAGTCGTCGGTCCGGTGTTCTTAATTATTTTTGCCTCCTTAAATGTATTCTTTGTTTTTATTACAATACAAATAAGCAAAAGCTTATATAACAAACAAAAACGAATACAATCAATCTTGGCGATAATTATGTACGAAATAATTATACTTTCACCAATAATAATTGCAATAATTATGATTGCCTTATCAAATTAAAGGAGCGGCGAAGTTGAAGGCGGGTCGCTCCTACGGAATTGAACCATTTCTGCATTCTGCATTATTATTTCTGCATTAAATTAAAGGGGTCGTGAAGTTGAAATTAGACCAAAACCGCGCTCCGATTAAGGACGCGCTTGATGAATTTAGAACGCGGCGGGTCGTGCCTTTTGACGTGCCCGGGCATAAGCGCGGGCGTGGGAACCCCGAACTGACCGAGTTTCTCGGGCAGCCGTGCATGAATTTGGACGTGAACTCGATGAAGCCGCTCGATAATTTGTGCAACCCGGTGTCGGTGATTGCCGAGGCTGAGGAGCTTGCGGCGGCGGCGTTCGGGGCAGGGCATTGCTTTTTCATGCTCGGCGGTACGACTTCCTCGGTGCAGGCGATGGTTTTTGCGGCGACCAAGAAAGGCGACAAGCTGATTCTCCCGCGCAATGTCCACAGGAGCGTAATCAACGCGCTGGTGCTGAACGGCGCAGTGCCTGTTTATGTCAACCCGAAAGTGAACCAAACGCTTGGCATCTCGCTCGGAATGTCGCTCGAGGACGTCAAGGCGGCGATTGCGGCGAACCCCGATGCAAAGGCGATTTTGGTGAACAATCCGACTTACTATGGCGTCTGCTCGGACTTGAAAAGTATCTGCAAAATTGCACACGAGAATCACATGTTAGTGTTGGCGGACGAGGCGCATGGTACGCATTTTTATTTTGGCGATAATCTGCCGATAAGCGCAATGCGGGCGGGCGCGGATTTTGCGGCGGTGAGCATGCACAAGTCGGGCGGGTCGCTGACACAAAGCTCGTTCCTGCTGACCGGTGAAAACGTCAACGTCGGTTACACAAGGCAGGTGATTAACCTCACCCAAACGACCTCAGCAAGCTATTTATTAATGGCGAGCCTTGATATTTCCCGCAAGAATTTGGCCCTCGGCGGCAGGAAAATTTTCGCGAAGGTCTCCGAATTAGCCGAGTACGCCCGCAGTGAAATCAATGCAATCGGCGATTATTACGCTTTTTCGAGTGAGATAAAAAACAACGATTCGGTCTTTGATTTTGACATAACAAAGCTGTCGGTGAACACGCTCGAAATCGGCTTGGCGGGGATTGAGGTTTACGATTTGTTGCGCGATGATTACGATATTCAGGTGGAATTCGGCGACATCGGCAATATTTTGGCGTACATTTCGGTCGGGGATAGGGAGCCTGATTTGGAGCGGTTGGTGGGCGCGTTGTCGGAAATTCGCAGGCGGTTCAAGCGGGGCAGGGCGGGCATGCTGACACGGGAGTATATTAGCCCCATTGTCGAGATGCCGCCGCAAGCGGCTTTCTACGCGCCGAAAAAGTCACTGCCGCTACGCCATGCCGACGGAAAAGTCTCTGCGGAATTTGTCATGTGCTACCCGCCCGGAATCCCCATTCTCGCGCCCGGAGAGCGGATTACGGCGGAAATCATCGACTATATCGCCTATGCTAAGGATAAGGGGTGTTTTATGATGGGGGCGGAGGATGAGCGGGTTGAGAGGGTTAATGTGGTGGGGGAATAACGAGCGGCTTCTCAATCTTTTTGCCGCACGATTTTTATTAACTTAATGAGTAAAGGCAGTCCTGTAAATGGACAAATCCAAGATGCTATTCCTAAGGGTATAGAAATTACAAACATAATTATCATGAGATAAATACCCCACAAAAACAACGTCATAATCAATGGAACGCTAAAAAACTTTTTAATCATTGCTTCAATTTTCCACTTTCTTAATAACCATAAAGCAGTAATTAAATAACTCCCACAATAATAACATGAAAAAATAGGTATAATAACCATTAATGGATAATAAAAGAACGGCGACAAATCATTAGGAATATAAAAAACACCAACAATGCCAAATATAATCCCAAATACTGCACCAAAGATAAAATATTTTATATCGCGCTTTGCCGTCTGCTTTGCCGTCTGCTTATCTTTTTGAATTGCCCACTCTATTTCGTTTTTTTCATGTTGGATGTATTCCTGAACGCAATCCAAACAAGACCCGCCGGTTTGATTATAGCAGTCAGCGCATAAATATTTACCGCAATTATTCCTGCACTGCGAGACTGCCGCCTTGGTTTCGTGGTAAAAACAATTCATTTTTGTTCTCCTTTATGTAATAATATTTATTTTTTGGATTGCGTAATGCAATCGAAAAAACTTTTATTGCAGTCGGGGGCGCAACCCCTTTTCTCAATCCCAATCATTCGCAACATGCCCGAAATACAAGGAAATATCGAAATTGTCGAACCCACGCCGGCAATATTAACAAAATACCGAAAATCCCCGGTAAACGCGCTTACCAACAATCCTATGACGTAACTCCACAGCAAAATCCCCGTGACAGCCCCGAAATAAAAGCACAATCCTGCGACATATTTGCACATTTTCATGTTTTTTATCTTATAAAAGCGTGCAAATTTTTGTATCATCATGACACTCGAAAACGCATCTAATGCGAATATAATCACCAAAAATACCGTCATCGACCAACCGCCCATATCTCTTTTTTTACATTATACCACAACGTCAGGTTGTTGTCAATAACTAATTTCAAGATTTTTACATAACCCCTTTTCGTTGTTATAATGAAAGTAGGGGTGTTTATTCATGGTTAAAAACTTAAAAGCATTACGCAACAGAAAGGGCGTCAGCCAGCAACAACTCGCAGACAGCATAGGTGTCAGCCAACAATCCATAAACAAATACGAAAACCACAACATTGAACCCGATATAGGCACATTAATCAACATGGCTAAATATTTTTATACTTCTATAGACTATTTAGTCGGGTATACTGATATCGACCGAATTTTTGAAAACGTCCAAAAATATGACTTGAATACAGACGAAAGCACCCTGATTGACGGGTATAGGAATATAAACGATAGTGAAAAGATGAGTATTAGGTTGGTGATAGAGAATTACAACTCTAAAGTGTGAGGGTGTATAAAAAAACCGTCGATTGACGGTTTTTTTGATTATTATGTTTTAAGCGGAATTGTTATAAAATATTCTGCCAATCACGCCGCGAGTATAGAATACGGTCTATGTCAACCTGCTTTGTATTTTCATCGGCTATGTAAAACGAAGTGTAATTTTTAACAGTTACACTGCGGTAGCCCAACGCCGCCAAACGGTCGTCTTTCACGAGCGGATATACCGTCGCCATTGTTTCCAAAGTGGCGATTTTTGCTTTAATGGCGCGGATTACACCGATAGCCGTTTCCGGTGCTTGAAACTGCGTGGAAATATATCGCGCAATACCCCGCAAGTCGTTTTCCGCCGTTTCGGTCAGCGCGACATTAAAAATTTCCATCTGCCAACTCCTGTTCAAGGTCGGCGAAGACATCTTTATAAGGGCGTTTGCGGCCTGCTAATGCGGCGGCGCGCCCCTCGTCAAGCAGATTATACAATTCAAGCTTGCCGGTAAGTATTTCGTAGACCTCCATGCTCATGACAGCCATGTCACCCTGCCCGTTTTTCGTGATAAACACAGGCTCGCGGCTCTCACGGCAGAAAGTGGAAATGTCGTTATAATTATTACGAAGGTCAGTGCTGGATTGAATTCGCGGCATAAAAATTCCCCCTTGCCTTATTATCTAAACAGGCTCTAAAGATATTATACCATTATTTCTTTAGAATTGCAAGGGGTTTTTTTTAATGCAAAAATAATAATGCAGAATGCAGAAATAAATAAAATTACAAGGCAGTATTCCGTTCGGAATACTGCCTTAAAATTAAATTATTTCTGCATTCTGCATCATCATTTCTGCATTACCCCACAACCCACCTAAGCACCAAAACCGCATCCCCCGTCCCAACCAAACCATCACCATCAACATCAGCCGCCCCAAGCGCAGCCCCCGCAAGCCTCGCCTTACCCGCAACATGCTGCAAAATCAGGAGCGCATCAAGGCTGGTAATCCTACCGTCGCCGTTGACGTCGCCTTTTAGGTACTCGGAATCAGCGGAATCGCCGTCGGATTCATCGCCGGTATTAGTATTAGTAGGGATTCCGCTTGGCGGCTTGGGGCAGGCGCAGGGGTATTTCCCGCACGTTTCGCAGGGGCAGACGCACGGCCATTGCCCGCAAACCTCACAGCAAATGCAAGTCGGCGGTATCTGCTCACAACCAAGGCATTTCTGCGGGGTGCAATAGTAGTAATAATACTCTGCCACGAGCTCCGGGTCTTCGCCTGCGGAAAGGTGATAATCAATCTTCGCCTGTATCCCCGTTTCCCATTTCTCAACATGCGCTTTGATTGCCTCGTCGTCAAAATCCAACAAGTTATGTCGCACGTCAATATTCTGCAAATCTATATTTTCATTCTCACTAATCGCGCTTATGCGGTTGTTTTCCGCGCGTAATCTTAGTAACTGTGGGTTGTTTGTGAGGTCAAGTGCGGTAAGCCTGTTGCCCGATACTAAAATAGTATCTAAGTCGGTATTGCCGGAAATATCAAGCTCGGTGAGCCTGTTGCCCGATAGGTCAAGGTTTCGTAACGCGGGATTGCCGGAAAGGTCAAGCGCGGTGAGCCTGTTGCCGTCTGCTCCAAGAGTATGTAACTTGGTATTGCTCGTAAGGTCAAGGCGGGCGAGTTGGTTATCGTTAACATTCAAAACCTGCAAGTTTGTCGCCCCGCTGAGATTAATGTTTCTGAGCGAATTGCCACCGGCATTGATGTCACGCAAAGACGGAAAGTCTCCGCTTAAATCAAGGCTCGTGAGTCGGGCGTTAAAAATACGCAAAGCATCTAATGCCGCACACCCCGAAAGGTTAAGGCTTGTAATGCGGGCGTTTTTATGTATCGAGATTAACCTTAAAGCGGTAAATCCCGAAAGGTCGAGCGGGCCCGATACCGGTTCTTCAAAATTAACGCCGGTAACTCTGCGCGGGGTCTCGTTGTTCCATGTTATGCCGTACCAAGTTGTGACGTCGTCCAAATCCCACTTGAGAAACTCAGCCGTAAGCTTTTCCCAGTTGTCGTCATACAGGGCGAAGGCGAGAATCTTCTGATAGTCGTGGTCGCTGTAGCCGTCGGGTGTGGGGTATAAGTCCGCGGCCTGTATCAAAGTCGGGAGCGCGGCAAGCGCGGTGAGCATTGCGACAATAAGTAGTGTTGAAATTATTTTTCTCATTTTAATTCCCCTTAAAATTATTTAATATTTCAAGTATAACAAAGTATTCAACATAATTCAATTAGTATATTGTACACAATTCACAATCGTTTTTTTTTTTTTTTTTGTGCAATTTGCACGAAAGGCGTGTTTGTGCGGTTCTAACCCTTTTCAAATGCGTAAAAATGTGTTATAATGTACTTTGAATATTAAACAGATGATTGCAAAATCCACGGACGCGCAATGCGCGCCCCTACATTCGGCGAATCGGTTTTATGTTTTATCTACATATTGTAGGGGCGCGCATTGCGCGTCCGCAAAATAGCAGATTTTGCAATCGGTTCTGAACATTAAAAACGAGGAGAAAAACCAATGACTAAAGAATTAATGCTCGGCAATCACGCTATTGCTGTGGGTTTATATGAAGCGGGGGTCGAGGTGGTGTCGAGTTATCCGGGTACGCCCAGCACCGAAATCACCATGCACTGCGCCAATTTCAAGGGCTCGGGACTACAGGCGGAGTGGTCGCCGAACGAGAAAGTCGGCTTGGAAGTGGCTATGGGGGCAAGCGTGGCGGGGGCGCGGGCGTTCTCGGGCATGAAGCATGTCGGGCTGAATGTCGCCGCCGACGTCCTCTACACCGCCTCGTACACAGGCGTGAACGGCGGCTTGGTAATCGCGGTCGCGGACGACCCGGGCATGCACTCGTCCCAGAACGAGCAGGATTCCCGCAACCACGCAATCGGCGCGAAAGTCCCGATGCTTGAACCTGCGACTGCCGCCGAGTGCCTTGAATTTACCAAAACGGCTTTTGACTTATCCGAGGAGTATGATACACCCGTGCTGATTCGGCTCACCACGCGGATTTGTCACTCGCAGGGGATTGTAGAGCGCGGTGAGCGCAGGGAGATTGACAAAGGCGAGTACGTGAAAAACACTGCAAAGTACGTCATGATGCCCAATTTCGCACGCCCGAAACACCCGCTTGTCGAGGCGCGCATGCAGAGACTTGCAGAGTACGCCGAGACTTGCCCCTTGAACCAAGTCGAGATTAACGACAAAGCCGACTTCGGCATAATCACGTCGGGCGCGGCCTACCAGTATTCAAAAGAGGCGTTCGGGGACACAGCGAGTTACCTCAAGCTCGGCATTATAAACCCGCTCCCCGTGCGGCTTATCAAGGATTTCGCGGCGAAAGTAAAAAAACTTTACATAATAGAAGAATTGGACCCCGTAATCGAGAGCCACTGTAGATTTATCGGGTTAGACCCGATTGGCAAGTCGCTGTTCGGTAATATTGGCGAGTTCTCGCAGAATTATTTGCGGGAGAAAATCCTCGGCGAATCTGCCGTACCAAAGCACCGCGAATTCCCCGAAACTGTGCCGTTTCGGCCGCCTGTGCTATGCGCGGGGTGTTCGCACAGGAACGTCTTTTACGTATTAGGCAAGCTCGGCGTTATGGTCAACGGCGACATCGGGTGTTACACCTTGGCGGCAAGCCCGCCGTTGTCCGCGATGGACACCTGTATCTGCATGGGAATGGGCATTGGCGGCATACACGGCTTTGTCAAGGGCAGGCCCGATTACGCGAACAAGGCAGTGGGGGTAGTCGGCGACTCGACCTTCATGCACAGCGGCATCAACGGCCTGATAAACATTGCATACAACCGCAGTAATTCAGTCGTGCTAATCGTGGACAACCGCACCACAGGCATGACCGGCCACCAAAACCACCCCGGCAACGGCTTAGACCTATACGGCGAGGCCGCCCCGGCAGTGGATTTTGAACTGCTGTGTAAGGCGATTGGTATCAAGAAAGTCACGACGTTCAGACCCGACGACATGGCAGAAATCGAGCGGGTTTTCCGTGAGCATTTAGACCTCGACGAACCGAGCGTGATTATAGCGCGGATGCCCTGCGCCCTGCTTAAATCCACCCCGAAAAACCCGCCCGTCAAGGCCGACCCCGACAAATGCACAGGCTGCAAACTCTGCATGCGGCTCGGCTGCCCCGCGATTTCGATTGTGGACAAGAAGGCGGTGGTCGAGCGGACGCTGTGCGTGGGGTGCGGGTTCTGCGGGCAGTTGTGTAAATTTAAGGCGTTTGGGCAATGAATAGGGAATAGGGAATAGGGAATAGGGAATAATGAGCGGCGAAAGGAGATAGGTATGCTTATATTTTCAAGGCGACATAGGCTGAAAATTACTGCGGCTTTGATACTCGGCGCAGTGCTTTTGTTCGCCGCCTGTGGCATTTCGGAAGTGCCAAATTCCGAAGCCGACACTGTAACAGCGGTTCTCGAACAGCCGCACCCACCCGAAACAACCGCCGCCCCCGAATCAGCAACCGAAGAACCGGAAATACAAAGCAATGCTCCCGATGTTTCGGAAGTTTCGGAAGATTTAGAAGTTTCGGAAAATTCGGAACTTTTGGAAGAAGCTGTTTACTTAACGCTCGTTTTCGATTACGAAAAAATGGCGGAAATCCTACCCGTGAAAGCACAAGAACTCGGCGCAGACACGATTATCTACTTTCGCCACGAGACCGAGCCCGATAGCGATTACGTAGAGACCGAGCGACACAGAATAATGCGCGAGAAGTGCGATGAGATAGGGCTTTTGTTTGTGGAACAGCCGTTTTATCACCCTACTTGCGGGAGCGATTATGCGCGGTTTATGGGCGAGGAAGTATCGCCGATTGTGGAGGAGTACGGGACGGATAGTGTGATTGTCGGGTTGGACAATTGGCGGGTTTTTTCCATGCGGACAATTTTTGTGCCGACACATCAAGGTTGGTTTGAGTGTCCGATTGGTATTAACCAATACAGATTCAGCAACTATAATTCGGAAGATGAAATTCCGCGGCAGATTGAGGTGGCAAGGGAGAACTTGGCTGAAATCGGCGAGCTTGGGCGGGTTGCTTCGTGGGCAATGCCCATGAAAACGCTATTTGCTCTCGCCGCCGCTGAATACGGCGACATTTCCGAGAATAGCGAACAAGGCATCGACCTCATTCGTTTAGAAAAAATAATGCGCGATATAATCACCGAAAATACAGGCGTGCAGACCGATGTCTACCTGAAAATTTGCGAGGAGCGCGAAAATCATGTGTTGGTTATGCCGGAATATTTCACTTACTAACAACATTTCGCGGTGAATGGTTAAAAACATAACCCGCATTTCGCGGTGAACGGTTAAAAAATTATAGAAAGGCGTGTCCCGTGCCGCAAAATTCTTTCAAGGTTTGCGGTAGTATTGGCGGCACGGAGGGGAAAATATGGCAAGGAATAAATTTGATATTGATGAGGCTCTTGAATCTCCGTTTGATACCCGGCACTTGAAGCGTGCGCTTACTTATGCGGGGCAGTACAAGCTGAAAATTACTGCGGCTTTGATACTCAGCGTGGTGTCGGTCGTGATTGCGCTGTTGGAGCCGCTGATTATCATGTGGGCGGTCGATTACGCAATCCCCGACGGCAATATTAAGCTACTGGTGATGCTTTCGGCCGGGTTGGTCTGCTCGGTGGTGACAAGTGTTATGCTGTCCCGCGCCCGCACGATTATCATGACGAAAGTAGGCCAGAGCGTCATCTACGAAATCCGCCGCGACTTGTTCAATCACCTGCAAAAGCTCCCGTTCGAGTATTACGACAATCGGCCCAACGGCAAAATATTAGTTAGAATCATTAATTATATTAACAGCGTGTCGGACCTCATGACCAATGGCATAATCAACTTCGTGCTTGAAATTTTCAACCTTATTTTCATCGCGACATTTATGTTTTTGATGTCGTGGAGATTGGCGTTGGTGGTTGTGGCGGGGCTGCCGGTGTTCATTTTGGTAATCTTCCTGATTAAAAACAAGCAACGCCGCGCATGGCAAGCGGTATCAAACAAAACCTCGAACCTTAACGCCTACCTGCACGAAAGCATAGTCGGCCTGCGAATTACGCAATTGTTCACACGGGAGCAGACCAACGCAAGCATTTTCGACAAGCTCTCGCGCTCTTACCGCAAGGACTGGATGCGCGCAATGCGGGTTGTACACGTGCTTTGGCCGGCGGCTGAGATTATTCAAACCTGCGTTTTGGCGGCCGTGTTCGGGTTCGGATTACTGGTGTTCCCCGAATATGTGACACTGGGGGTACTGCTCGCAATGACGAGTTATGCGTGGCGGTTTTGGCAACCGATATTGGCATTGTCGAACCTTATGAACAGCTTCATCAACGCCATCGCATACCTTGAGCGAATCTTTGAAACACTCGACGAGGAAGTTGCAGTAAAAGACATAAAAGGCGCAGTCGAACTGCCTAAAATTCAAGGCGGCGTTGAATTTAAGAACGTGACGTTTGCTTACGAGGACGAAATTATCATACTCGAGAACTTGTCATTCACGGTGAAGGCAGGGCAGAGCATCGCGCTCGTAGGGCCGACCGGGGCAGGGAAGACGACGATTGTGAACCTTTTGTCAAGGTTCTACAACCTAAACTCCGGCGAGATTCTAATTGACGGCAACGACATCTCAAAGGCTACTCTGTATTCACTGCGGCGGCAGATGGGCATAATGCTTCAAGACAGCTTTATTTTCAGCGGGACACTGATGTTTAATCTCAAGTACGGCAGACTTGACGCGACTGATGACGAAGTCTACGAGGCCTGCAAAGTCGTGGGTATTCACGAGTATATCATGGGCCTGAAAAACGGCTACGACACCGAGGTTCAAGAACACGGGCAGGGCTTATCGGGCGGGCAGAAACAGCTGATTTCATTTGCGCGAACTATCCTTGCAGACCCGCGAATTTTAGTCTTAGACGAGGCGACTTCGTCCATTGACGCCAAGTCCGAGCGGAATCTGCAAGCGGGAATTAACCACCTGCTAAAAGGCAGGACGTCGTTCATAATCGCCCACCGCTTGTCAACGATTAGAAACTGCGACCGCATAATGTACGTCTCGGATAAGGGCATAACCGAGGAAGGCACACACGACGAGTTGATTGCTAAGAAGGGTGATTACTATAAGCTTTATACCGCGCAGACTGATGAGAGTGCATAAATTACAGGGAACGAATTTCGTTCCCTGTAATTTTATGTATCAACCCGCCCCAAAACCTCTTTCACAGTCCTAAACTTCTTCAAAACCAAATAAGTCTCGCCCACATACAACTCATCGTAGATGTACCCCCAACAACGGGCGAGCCGCTTTTTTTGGGAATTTTCGTAGCAGTATTCAACCACATAGCCTATTGCTTGTGCATCGGGGTCTTCTGCTGCCCAGCCTACATCGGTCTTTGAGACCCATTTGTCGGTTATTGTAATCGTTTTTTTGCGGCCCTTGTAGAAAATCATGACGAGAATATAAACAATTGATAGGAATAGTATAGTCAAAATCGCCACTTCGCCAACGCCCCAATTCGATATGGGCGTACCGGTGCTACCGCTGAATCTGACTACGCTATCATTCATAACTCACCCACCCTCAACAGCCTCAAACAAGTACCAATTGCCGTCCGACATCAGCAACGCTATCCCGCCCTCGTATTCCACGTAGGGCGTGCCTGTTTCGACACAGTTCGACTGCCCGTTTTCGGTGGGAATTTCCGAGGTCGGCACTGTTGACGTCGTTCGCCCGAGGTAGTCGGCTTCGTCAACTTCGATATTCAAATTCCCGCGGACATTCTCGGAAATGCGGTAATAAACGCCATCGACAACAATCGCGGGGACTGCCGCATTAGGCGGGTTGGGTTCCGGTGGTTCATCGGGCGGTAATTCGGGTGGAATCTCGTTTGGTTCTTCAATCGGTTCTTCGATTGGCGGGGTTGGCGGGGGCGGCGGAGGTGGCGGTTCGTCAAGGTTTACTGTCTCGGTTAAGTCGGTCAAGGGTTCGGGTTCCGGTTCTGCAACGGGTTCTGTAACGGGTTCGGGCGCGGGTGTTACAGGCGGTTCGGTGTTTCTGCCGCCCCTGCCGCGTGGAGCGGCATCTTCCTCAACCTCGTCGCCAAGCGGAATCCGCGTAATCGTCACCGACTTTATAATAATCTCCTCGGTCGGCTTTGAATAAATCCCCCTGTCGTCATCGACCGAATTGCCCGCCGCGACCTCGGTGTGAGCAATCGCCTCAATCACGCTGCCCCCCACAACCAACTGCCCAAACACAGTCGCCTGCCCGTCAAGCGCGAATTCGCCGCCGTTGGTCTCGTACAATCTGCGGACGTTTTCGGGCATGCTTTTGAGGGTCGAAAGCTCTTTGGTGAGCCTTTGCCGCGCCTGATTATTAATCGGCGTGACCGAATCGCTGTCGTCCAACTTGGCCTCGATACTCCTTATTTCCTCGTCAATATCGCGTGGGGTATCGTTGGTTACGACATAAAATTGACAATAATTGCGATTGTTCCCCATGTTCACCATAGCCAACGCGCCGTAGATGTGCCGGGCATACGGCGAGTCCTCAACAGGGAAGTACTCGGGGTTTTCAATGTTCCCGTCGGTACCGTCGAAATTAATCGAGCCGCCTTGAAACAACGAGCCGGGCAACACGCGATGGATATTCTTGCCGTCATAGAACCCGCGCTCCGCCCGCGTTACGAACTCCTCCACGGCAAGCGGCGCCAAGTCGGGGAAAAGCTTGAACGTGACCCTTTCCTCATAGTCCAAAAAGAGAAATTCGGCGTAGATATCGCCGGGCATAGGCTCGGTTATCTCGCCTAAGTTGCCGAGCAATTCCTTGCCCCTGTTACAAGCGGTGAACGAAAAAAGTGTCGCCGCAACCAAAGCCGCCATTACAAAACAGTTAAATCTTCTCATGTTTTACCCTGCCTTTCTGTTATGAAATTACTATTCTTTCTATAAAGTGTTCTTCGAGCGGACGCGTGCTGTCGTCCTGCGTGGGGATTGTCAAAAGCTCGTCCAAGACATCAAAGCCGTCAATGATTTGCCCGAAAGTGGTGTACAGCCCCATGAACGCCGCGATATTTTCATGCTCCAAGAAAGCCTCGATAAGCTCGTCGGGCAGGAGCGGGTTGCCGTCCATGTCAACGGCCTCGCGTAACTCCGCCTCGGCTTCGGGGGTAAAAGGCACACTCCCGACTATGAGAAATCTGCTGTCGCCGTAGCCGTGTGTCGCCGAAAACGCCAGCATCGCGCCCTTGAACGGCCAGAGGTCGGGCGAAAGCTCGTTGGGAATCAGCTTGCCGTCGGAGGTCACGCCCTGTCGCCCAAGCTCGTCATACGCGCCCGTCAACAGATACTCGTCCTGCTGTACCGCCAAAATCGGCTTGTTTTCGTAGAATCCGTCGTTAATCCGCTCGATAAAATTCTCGACCGTCCGCGGTGCATGTTCGGGGAACAGCATGGCGGTAAAAGTACCGAGGGTGGTGTAAACGGTGATTACAGGCTGATTCTCCACCGGCTCTTGCAACTGCACCAACTGCATATCGGTGAAGTCGTAGTCCAACACAGGATTGTACGGTATACTAAAAAGACCGCACCCGCTAAACATCACAGTAACAAATACCAACAGCAATATACCTAATTTAATTCTTTTCATTATTCCTTATTCCTTATTAATTCTTCCTTATCATGCTTCCTTGTCGGGTCTCCTCAATAGTATACCCCATAGCGGTGATTTTGTTCCGCAGTTCATCGGCGAGTGCGAAATCTTTCGCCTTGCGGGCGGCATTGCGCTGTTCTTGGAGGTCTAAAACCTCTTGCGGAATCGCCTCGTCAGCCTTTGCATACAGCAGACCCAGAACATTCGTAAGCTCCTTGAAAGCGTCGTAAAGCGCGGTTATATCTCGCCTTGTGGTCGATTCAAGTTCCAATAATTTATTGATTTCACGGACTAATTCAAAGACGACTGCAATCCCGTCGGCAGTGTTCAAGTCGTCGTCCATGACTTCGATAAAGCGGGTTTTGTGCGATGCTATTAACTCCGAAACGCCAAGTTGTAATTCATCGCCCGACTTCTCACTCATGACCCGCTTAATCGCGTTTTCGCAGTTGTAGAGCCGTTCGAGTGAGGCGACGGCGGCCTTCATGACGCCCACCGTGTAATTCATTTTACTGCGGTAATGCGCGGCAAGCAACATGAACCGCACAGGCTCGTACCCGTAAGCCTCGGCCACGTCCCGCACAAGGAAAAAGTTACCTTTGGACTTCGCCATTTTCTTGCTGTCCACGTTAATCATCTCGTTGTGCATCCATATTTTAGAGAGCGGTTTGCCTGTCGCCGCCTCGCTTTGTGCAATTTCGTTCTCGTGGTGCGGGAAGATTAAATCCGCGCCGCCCCCGTGAATATCAATGGTATCGCCGAGGAATTCACGCGCCATCGCCGAGCACTCGATGTGCCAGCCCGGGCGGCCCTTTCCAAAAGCACTATCCCAAAACGGTTCACCCTCTTTGGCGGTCTTCCACAAGGCAAAGTCCATCGAATCCCGCTTTAATTCCGACTCACCGGGCTTGCCAACACGCTCACTTGCCCCCGCACGCAAATCCTCAAGCGGCATTTTAGATAGCTTGCCGTACTCCGCGAATTTCGCCGCCTCAAAGTAGACATCACCGCCCGCTTCATACGCAAAGCCTTTGTCAATCAGGGTTTGTATAATATCTATGATAATGCCAATGTTCTCGGTGACTTTCGGGTGGCAATCGGCTTTGACGATATTCAAGCCGTCCGCGTCGGTGAAATATTCCTTGATGGCGTTCTCGGAAATCTCGAGCGGCGTGACCCCCTCGGCGATTGCGCGGTTGATAATTTTATCGTCAACGTCGGTGAAATTCTGCACATACTTGACCTCATAGCCGCGGTATTTCAAGTACCGCCGCAAGACGTCAAACACGCAGAGCGGGCGGGCGTTGCCGATGTGGAACAGGTTGTACACAGTCGGCCCGCAAGCGTAAACCTGCACCGTTTTGCCGTTGATAGGCACTAACTCCTCTTTTACCTTTGACATAGTATTGTAGATTCTCATAATTTTATTACTCCACTTCTTTACTATCGGTTAATTTTTCCATTTCTTTATACAAATCGTCAATTTTGCTTGAAATTTCGTCGATTTGTCTTGCAATCGGGTCGGGAATATCGGCGTGATTCAAGTCGCCGAGCCGCACACCGTCGCGGATTACAACTCTCGCGGGTACGCCCACCGCCGTTGAATTCGGCGGGACTTCCTTGAGGACGACTGCGTTTGCGGCGATTTTGGAATTATCGCCGACCTTGAACGGCCCTAAAACCTTTGCGCCTGAGCCAATAAGCACATTGTTACCGATTGTGGGGTGGCGTTTGCCGGTGTCCTTGCCGGTGCCGCCGAGGGTTACGCCTTGATAAATCGTGCAGTTATCGCCGATTTCGGTCGTTTCGCCGATTACAACCCCGCTCCCGTGGTCGATGAACAGCCCCTTGCCGATTGTCGCGCCCGGGTGAATTTCGATGCCCGTCTTCTTTCTCGAGTGCTGAGAAATTACCCGCGCCCAAAAGAACCAACCCCGCTTGTAGAACCAATTAGCGCGGCGGTATGAGCGCAGAGCCTTAAAGCTCGGGTAGAGGAAATAGACCTCCAACGCGCTCTTGATTGAGGGGTCGCGCTCACGTATCGAGGCGATTTCTTCACGCAATTTCCTGAACATTTTAGTTATGTCCACCTTTCATCAACGAGGAAATGGTCTGTGCGTTTTCCCCGATTTTGTAGATTAAATTACTAAGTTTCTTGTCCACCTTTCGTATTATGTGTTGACAATTGTAATATTATATGATAGACTTTTTATAAAGGATATTGAGAAAGTGGGTTGTATTATGCACAAACGCCGACAAGAGCGCGAGGAACGCCGCAGAATCGAGGATGAGAAAAGGAAGAAAGCCGTTGTCCGCAACTGGGTCATTGCGGTCGTTACGCTTTTAATCGCGATGGCTGTGATGTTGTACACCAACGGTTCGCAGTCCGATGCGGCTTCACAGGCCACCGAAAACTCGCAGTCGGCCGAAGTCACGCCGTAAAATTCTGTACGACTTTTTCAATCTCACCGCGCAACTCCAAGACCCCCTCGCCCGTTTCGGACGAGAACTCAATCACGGGAATATCGCTCTGTCTCAAAAACTCCAACTCGCCCACGAGCGCGGCGCGTCTTTCGGCGCGTTGCTTTTTTTTGAGCTTGTCGGCCTTGGTAAGCGCGATTACGAAAGGGATTGCGCCGTTTTTCAGGAATTGCAACATCATCAAGTCGTCGGCGGTCGGCGGGTGGCGGAAATCAATCAGTTGTATGAGCAGGGAAGTCCTGCCCGCAGTCAAGTACCGCTCGGTCAGCTCGCCGAACCGCGCCTTTTCGGTCTTGGCGGCTTTGGCGTACCCGTAGCCGGGCAGGTCTACGATGAAAATATTATCGACCGTGTAAAAGTTAATCGTCACAGTTTTTCCCGGCGTTGAGCTTACCCGCGCAAGGGCTTTGCGGTTCAAGAGCTTGTTAATCAGCGACGATTTCCCGACGTTACTGCGCCCCGAAAAGGCGATTTCGACCCTTTTATTACAAGTCTTGTAATCATGGAAGCAAGTTCCATGATTACGCTCGCCGCCGATGGCGGCGGACGGCGACGTTGTCGCCGTCACGGCATTTCCGCTTTCCACAGGGTCAAGCGGAAATGCCAGCGGTATCTGCGGGAATTTCCCGTAAGAGGCGGTAATTTCCGCCTTGTTCCAGTTAATCATGTTAAATCTTCCATCGAGATTAATTTCACGCCCGCTTGCTCCAAAATGGCGGTAGTTTTCGCGGCTTCCTTGACTTTTATGACGATTTCGGCTTCCTTTTGGTTGCCGAGGAGCGAGTAGGAATAGTCGATGTCGATGCCGCCCTCGCCGAGAAGTTTCACGACGTCGTACATCGCGCCGAACCTGTCGGGGATTGCAAAGGCGATGACCTCGGGAATTTTAATGGTGAAGTCCCGCTC
>WRMK01000014.1 GCA_009777155.1 Oscillospiraceae bacterium | reverse complement strand
TGTGTGCCCTCTTATGAGAAAAATTTTTTGGGGGGTAAATATTTATGAGGGGGGTGGGGGAGGAGTGGGTGCGCCCGTGGGTTTTTCGTCAGTTGCGCGGAATTTACGGGCGCGCACTGCCCGCCCGTACATTTTAACTCGGCCTATAACTACTCCGCAACGCCGCCGTCTTATTAAAAACCCCCGCCTCCCTGCTATCCGCCGTAAAAAACCCCGTCCGCACGAACTGAAACCTCTCACCCGCCTCAGCACCCTTCAAAGCCGCCTCCACCCGCGAATTCGCCGCAACCACAAGCGACTGCGGATTCAGCAAGCCGCCAATATCGGCATCCTCGGGTATATCAAAAACATTCTCAGCCGCAAAAAGCCTGTCGTAGAGCGCGAGTGTGGCAGTCCCGGAATCGGCCGACAACCAGTGAATCGTCCCCTTAATTTTGCGCCCGTCCGCAGGCATACTGTCGCGAGTTTCGAGGTCGGCAGTGCAAAGCAACTCGGTCACATTGCCATCCGCGTCCTTAATAATCTCGTTGCACTTGATAATATAAGCGTTCATAAGCCGCACTTCGCCGCCGATTTTCAGCCGATGAAACTTAGGCGGCGGTACTTCCGCAAAATCGTCCCGCTCGACGTAAATCTGCTTTGTAAAAGGCAATTCCCGCTTGCCCGCGTCCTCATTACCGGGCAGATTCGAGAAGTTGAAAGTCTCGGTCTTGTCTTCAGGATAATTAGTAATAGTAACTAAAAGCGGGTTCACAACCGCAACTCTCCGATGTGCCGTCTTGTCCAATTCCTCACGCAGACAAAACTCCAACATCGCCGAATCGACCACGCTGTACGCCTTCGCCACGCCCGCCCGCTTGACAAATTCGAGGATAGCAGTCGGGGTGTACCCCCGCCGCCGCAGCCCCGCCAAAGTCGGCATACGCGGGTCGTCCCAGCCGTCCACCAAGCCCCGCTCCACCAAAATCCGCAAGTACCGCTTGCTCATGGTGGTGTAGGTCATGTTGAGCCGCGCAAATTCGTACTGGTGCGGCTTTTGCGAATCTTCCAAGCCGATATTGTCCGCAACCCAGTCGTAGAGCGGTCTGTGGTTCTCAAACTCCAACGAACAACACGAGTGAGTTATCCCCTCGATTGCATCCTGAATCGTGTGTGCAAAATCATACATCGGATAAACGCACCACTTATCGCCCTGCCTATGGTGCGGCACTTTCAAAATCCTGTACAGCACGGGGTCACGCAGGTTCATGTTTGAAGACGCCATATCAATTTTCGCCCGCAAAGTACAACTGCCCTCATCAAATTCGCCAAGTTTCATACGTTCAAAAAGCGCGAGGTTTTCGTCGGGTGTCCGGTCGCGATAAGGGCTTTTCTGCCCCGGCAAAGTCAGCGTACCGCGGTACTCGCGCATCTGCTCATTACTCAACTCGCAGACGTAAGCCTTGCCGTCTTTAATAAGTTTCACAGCGTATTCGTAAGTCTTGTCAAAGTAATCAGAGCCGTAGAAAATCCCGCCCGACGGCTCCTCGCCAATCAGCCACTTGACGTCCTCAATAATCGAGCGAACATAGCTGTCGTCCTCCTTCACAGGGTTAGTATCATCAAAGCGCAGATTGAACAAGCCGCCATATTTTTTCGCGGCAGTGAAATTAATATAAATCGCTTTCGCACTGCCGATGTGTATACACCCGTTCGGCTCAGGCGGAAAGCGGGTATGCACCGAGGCGCAACGCCCCGCCGCAAGGTCGGCGTCGATTACGTCGTGAATGAAATTTTCGTTGGGTACGGTTTTATTTTCGGGGTTCATAATTTTCTGCTCCGTGTCTTTAATTTCTTTTAGTTGTGTTATTAGTTTGGGAATATCTTCACTTACTATCTCCCAGAAAAAACTCATGTCAATGCCTTCATATTCGTGCGATATTTTGTTTCTAAAACCTCTGATTTTTTTCCAAGGAACATGATTATTTTGGTCTTTAAACTCCGCAGTTAATCTCCCTGTCAATTCGCCGATTTGAATTAAATTTAACGCACAAGCCTCGAAGGTTATTGTATCTTCTGTGAATTTTTTCAAGTCATAATCTTGGCAATACCTTGTGATTTTTTCGCAGTACCCCATTATTTTCCCAATTACGATTAAATTTTTATCGCTCATAAATCACAACTCCCGTATCATTTATTTCGTTTTCTATTTTTGAACCCTTGATTATTTGCGCGGTGTCAATTAAATCTACTTGTTTATCCATATTATCGCACACCTCACCCAGCAGACCCACAAAATCCAACCCCCTAAGCCCGCTATCCACCATCAAATCCACATCGCTCTCCTCAACCGCACACCCCTTAGCATACGAGCCGAAAAGTATCGCCTTCCTAACCCCATAAGTCTTAAACACAGGCGTCAATTTTTCTGTAATAGTCTGAATATTTTCAACCACTTTTCTCACCTCTCAAAACTATTCTACCAAAAATCACATCAAATGTCAAGCACCGATTCCTTAACCGCCCGCACATACTCCCCAACCGCCGAAACGCACTCCCTGCCATGCTCCGCGACAATCCGCACAATCGCGCTCCCAATTATCACGCCGTCCGAAATCCGCGCCATATCCCGCGCCTGCTCCGGCGTGGAAATTCCAAAACCAATCGCACACGGCGTATCAGTGACTTGCTTAATCTGCCGAATTATCCCCGCAATATCAGTGCTAATCTCACTCCGCACACCGGTCACGCCCAGCGACGAAACACAGTAGATAAAGCCTTTCGCACCCTCGGCAATTTTCGTGAACCTTTCGCTATAGCAATCCCGCAAAGCATTTATGCTTTCGGGATTGCTATGACAGCGGCAAAGCCGATGTCCGCCGCCATCGGCGGCGACCGCCGCCATTGAATTCATTTCAATGGCGCGCGGAATTTCTAAAGAAGTCGGCGCTACCATAGATATTTGCGCGACGTTGTATTTTATGCAGTCGTCGGCCAATTCGCCGCGTTCCTCAAAGGGCAAATCGGGGACAATCACGCCGTCAATCCCGCACGCAGCACAGTTTTGCAGGAACTTCTCCTTGCCATACACGAAAATAGGATTTATGTAGGTCATGAACAACAGCGGTATCGAGATTTTCAACCGCACCCGCCCCACCATTTCAAACAATTTATCAAGGGTACAACCGCCCGCCAACGCCCTTTCGTCCGCCTGCTGAATTACAATCCCCTCGGCAACAGGGTCGGAAAAAGGTATGCCGATTTCGATAATATCAACGCCGCAATCGGCCATCTCGATAATAAGTTTTTCGGTCGTTTCAATGTCGGGGTCGCCGCCTGTAATGAAGGCTATGAAGGCTTTTTTGCCGTCGAACGCCGCCGCAATTTTATCCGAATTATTCATCAATTTCAACCCCCTTATACTTCGCAATCGCCGCGACATCTTTGTCGCCCCTGCCCGATAAATTTATCACAATTATCTGCTCGCTGTTCATCGAGGGTGCAATTTTCCGCGCATGTGCAACGGCGTGCGCGCTCTCGATTGCGGGAATTATGCCCTCGGTGCGTGACAAATACTCGAAGGCTTCAACCGCTTCCGCATCAGTCACAGGCACATACTCAGCCCTGCCGATGTCCGACAAATGCGCGTGTTCGGGGCCTATGCCGGGGTAGTCAAGCCCTGCCGAAATCGAGTATACAGGCGCAATCTGCCCGTATTCGTCTTGGCAAAAATAAGACTTCATGCCGTGGAAAATCCCGACCGAGCCGTTCGCAATCGTCGCGGCATTTTTGGGATTATCCACACCCAAACCCGCGGCCTCACAGCCGATTAGCCGTACTTCCGTGTCACCAATAAACTCATAAAACGCCCCCATAGCGTTACTGCCGCCGCCGACACAGGCAATTATCGCACTGGGAAGCTTATTTTCGGCTTGCAAAATCTGCGCCTTTATTTCCGCGCCGACAACTTTCTGAAAGTCCCGAACCATAACAGGAAACGGGTGCGGCCCCATGACCGAGCCGATTACATAATGAGTATCATGTATGCGTTTCGTCCACTCGCGCATGGTCTCATTCACGGCATCTTTCAAGGTCATCGTGCCGCTCGTCACGGGGTGAACCCGCGCACCGAGCAACTCCATTCTGAAGACGTTCAGGGCCTGCCGCTCGGTGTCTTCCTTGCCCATAAATATCTCACATTCGAGGTTCATAAGAGCCGCCGCCGTAGCAGTCGCAACGCCGTGTTGACCCGCGCCCGTCTCGGCAATCACGCGGGTTTTACCCATCTTTTTTGCAAGTAAAACTTGCCCCAAAACATTATTAATTTTGTGCGAGCCTGTGTGATTCAAGTCCTCGCGTTTGAGGTAAATTTTCGCGCCGCCAAGGTCGGCAGTCATCTTTTTTGCATAGTACAGCAAGGACGGCCGCCCCGCATAATTTTGCAAAATTTCGGTGTATTCCTGCACAAAATCCGGGTCGTCTTTGTAGTGCAAATAGGCCTTTTCAAGCTCGGCGACCGCGTTCATCAAGGTCTCCGGGATATACCTGCCGCCATATTCGCCGAACCTGCCCGGTCTGTAATCATCAGTGTTTAACATTCTCTTGCTCTCCTCATAAATTCTCTAATTTTAACAGCGTCCTTAACGCCCTCAGTCTCAACCCCACTGCTCACGTCCACCGCGAAAGGCCGCGTAACCCTAATCGCCTGTGCGACATTATCGGGGCGCAGTCCGCCCGCCAAAAAAAACTGCTTGGTAGTCTTAGGGAGCAACGCCCAATCAAAGGCTTCACCAGTACCCCCCGCGCCGTTGTCAAACAGCAGATAATCGGCATTTTCGGGGGTTTTATCGCCGACATTGACGGCTTTTATAACAGGCATTTTCAACCGCGAAATATACTCGGAAGTTTCCGCGCCATGCAACTGCGCCATGTCGATTATCCCGCGGTCGAAAGCCCGCTGAATTTCGGCAACATCGGCATTGACAAAGACCCCGACCGATTTAATTTGCGGCTTCAAAAGCCCCTTCAAATTCAGCGCAGTCTCAAAAGAAATTTGCCGCTTGCTCGGCGCGAACACAAAGCCGATATAATCGGGCATTTCAAGGTTCACAATTGCAATATCTTCCTCACGGGTCAGCCCGCAAATTTTTATTTCAGTGATGTTAAATCCGCTCCCCTCATCAAAGTTTCGCCGATTAGCACTGCATCCGCGCCGATTTTGCGTAGACTTGCAACGTCGTCACGGGTTTTAATGCCGCTCTCGGACACAAAAAGTATGTCAGGCGGCACAAGCCGCTTTAATTTTTCGCTCAAATTTATATCAACCTCAAAAGTTTTCAAATTCCTGTTATTGACCCCGATAATCCGCGCCCCCGCCGACACCGCCATCTCAACTTCCCGCTCGTCATGCACTTCCACAAGCGCAGACAGCCCCAAACTCTCGGCGATTTTCATGTATTCGACAAGTTCCGATTTATCCAAAATCGCGCAAATCAGCAACACCGCAGATGCCCCCAGCAACTTCGCCTCGTAAATCATGTAGCCGTCAATCGTGAAGTCTTTTCGGAGCAACGGAACCGACACAACGTCCGCAATTTCTCGCAAATAATCGTCACTGCCCTTGAAGTAAAACGGCTCTGTAAGCACCGAAATCGCCGCCGCCCCCGCCGCTTCATAGTTCCGCGCAATCTCCAAGTACGGGAAATTTTCGGCGATAATTCCCTTAGACGGCGACGCCTTTTTGACCTCGCAAATGAAGGCGATGTCGCTTGATTTTAAGGCTTTTTCAAATGGGAAAATTTCCGGTTTGGGTAATTTTTCGGCTTGGGTTTTAATTTCGGCAAGTGGTAAGGCTTGCTTTTTTTGTTCAATTCGTTGTTTTGTGCGGGTGGCGATTTCTTGTAAGATGTTCATGGGGTGCTCCTTTGAAATAATGCAGAAATAAGAATGCAGAATGCAGAAATGGGTTGGGTTTTGCACATGTTCTCCGTTTATCTGTTGTTTGAAAATTTTATTGTAGGGAACGGTTCTTAACCGTTCCGTTTTTAGGTCGGCTGAAACTTTGCGGAACGGTTACGAACCGTTCCCTACATAACACCGCGCCGCATTTGTGCGGATTTTGCGGACGCGCACTGCGCGCCCCTACACGACACCGCGCTGTGTTTCCGTGGATTTTACGGACGCGCAATGCGCGCCCCTACACGACACCGCGCCGCGTTCCCGTGGATTTTACGGACGCGCAATGCGCGCCCCTACATTCGATGATATTTTTCTCACTTACTAAATTTTACAAATTCATCTAATTTTTCCCTTGCCCCACCACCATCAATAATCCCCTGCGCGACCCCCACCGCCGCCTCAATCGACTCATACTTCCCCGTAATAAACATCGCGGCGGCGGCATTCAGCACAGCGGCGTTGCGTTTGTGGACGGTTGAAAAATTCGCAGAATTGTCAGTATTAGGCGAAATTACATTCCGCAGAATCGCCGCATTTTCCTCGGCCGTGCCGCCCTGCAAATCCTCTTTGCCGCACCGTTCAAAGCCGAATTGCTCCGGCGTAATCGTATAAGACCGCACCCAGCCGTCCTTGACCTCGCAGATGAAAGTCGGGGCGCACAGCGAAATCTCGTCCAAACCGTCCTCGCCATGCACCACCATTGCATTTTTCACTCCCAAATTACTCAGCACATGTGCAAGCGGCTCAACCAACTCGCGGTCGTAGACCCCCATGAGTTCCATTTTCGCACCCGCCGGATTAGTGAGTGGCCCGAGTATGTTGAAAACCGTTCTAATCGCGAGTTCGCGGCGAATCGGCGCGACATATTTCATTGCGATGTGATAATTCTGGGCGAACAGGAAACAAATTCCGATGTTTTTGAGCAACTCCGCGCTTTTCTCGGGCGATATATTAATATTCACCCCCAAAGCCTCCAAAACGTCGGCAGAACCGCACTTGCTTGACGCGCTCCGATTGCCGTGTTTTGCCACCGGTATACCCGCCGCCGCCGTTATAATTGCCGCCGCCGTTGAGATGTTAAAAGTATTTGCATGGTCGCCGCCCGTGCCGACTATTTCAATGGCATCAATTTCGTGCAAAAGCCGTATGCAGTGCGAGCGCATGGCCGCCGCAGAGGCGGTGATTTCGTCGGTCGTCTCGCCCTTCAAACTAAGCGCGGTAAGATACGCACTCATCTGCACAGGGGTCGCGCCGCCCGTCATAATCTCGTGCATAGCCGCCTCGGCGGTGGCGTAGGATAAATCCTGCTTTTTTGATAATTCTAAAATGGCTTCACGTATCATATTTTTGCACCTTCTCTATAATTTTTCCACTACTCAGCCGCTTGCTGAACCACGTACTGCATTGAAAATTATTAACCACAGAAAAAATTTTTTCAGTGTAGGGGCGAACTGCGTTCGCCCGCAAATTGCAAATTATTCGCCGCAAATCACAGGTTACGACAACCCAATAAAATTCTCAATAATCCTCTGCCCCATCGGCGTAAGTATCGACTCCGGGTGGAATTGCAAGCCGTACACAGGATATTCCCGGTGACACACCCCCATAATTTCCCCGCTGTCAAATTCGCCATTACTTGAAACTTCCGCAATCACTTTCAGCTCATCGGGCAAAGTCGATTTCACACCCGCCAACGAGTGATACCGCGCCACATTCAACTCAGCAGGCAACCCCCTAAACAGCGGGTTCTCCGAATCCACAGTAACTCTCGACTGCTTACCGTGCATAAGCCGAGCCGTATAATCCACCGTACCGCCAAAAGCCTCAAAAATCGCCTGATGCCCCAAACAAACCCCCAGTATCGGAAACTTCTTATGCAGAAGTTTTATCACCTCAATGCAAATCCCCGCATTGCCCGGCTTACCCGGCCCCGGCGAAATCACAATACATTTCGGCGACAACCCCTCAATCTCAACAGGACTTAATTCGTCATTGCGTATAACCTTAATATCGCCGGTAATAACCCCAATCGCCTGATAAAGATTATAAGAAAAACTATCGTAATTATCAATTAAAAGAACCATCTTTTCTCCTTCCACTATCAACTGTCCACTATCCACTGTCAACTGTCTATTCCCTCCTGCGATTGCTCCAACGCAACTTTCACCGCCATAGACTTATTCACACACTCGGCGTATTCATTTTCGGGGACACTATCGGCGACAATCCCCGCGCCCGAGCGGATATAGACCTTATTATTCTTCTTGTAAACAAGGCGTATCGCAATGCAGGTATCCATGTTACCGGTAAAGTCCAAATACCCCACCGCGCCGCCGTAAATTCCGCGCTTGTTCTGCTCCAACTCGTCGATAATTTCCATGGCGCGAATCTTCGGCGCACCCGACAAAGTCCCCGCCGGCAGTACCGCCCCGATTGCATCAAGCCCCGTTTTACCCTCAAGTATATCGCCCGACACCACGCTCCCGATGTGCATAACGTGCGAAAAGCGCAAAATATTCAGATACTTGTCCACCTTGACACTGCCGAATTTAGAGATTTTCCCCAAGTCGTTACGCCCCAAATCAACTAACATATTATGCTCCGACAACTCCTTTTGGTCGGCGAGCAATTCCCTTTCAAGCACCTCATCTTCCGCGTCGGTCTTGCCCCGCGGACGCGTCCCTGCAAGCGGAAAAGTGTACAGCTTGCCGTCCTTGAGCTTGACAAGTGTTTCGGGGGATGCCCCCGCAATTTCAAAGTCGGTTCCGCTGAAATAAAACATATAAGGCGACGGATTAATCCCGCGCAAAATCCTGTAGGTATCAAAAAGACTGCCCTCAAATTCCGCCTCAAACCGATTAGACAACACGACCTGAAAAATATCGCCCTCCCTGATATAATCCTTCGCCTTTTGCACCATTTTGCAGTATTTTTCTTTTGAAAAAAGTTCGGTAAAGTCGGATTTCAACAAGGCAGTCGGCGGCTCTTTGCGGGTGCCGTTCACAATCAACTTCTTCAAATAATCAAGCTCAGTTCTCCCCCGCTCATACTCGGCCTCAAGCGCGTCAGGATTTTTCGCGGATATATTTGTAACCAAAATTATCCTCTGCCGATAATGGTCAAAGGCGATAATTTTATCGAACAGCATAAGGTCAACATCGCGGAAAAAGCACTTGTCCTCGGCGTTGAGTTTCAGAGTAGGCTCAAGATATTTCGCATAATCGTACGAAAAGTACCCCACAAGCCCGCCGCAAAACGGCGGATGCCCGTCGATTTTCGGGGCTTTGTTGCCGTCCAACACCTGCTGTATTTTCTCAACAGGGCTTGCAATCTCGCAGGTCTTCTGCTCGGCATTGTCGGTAATCACCACCATACCGTCTTGGCAAGTAAGCTTCATCTTAGGGTCGAATCCCAAGAAAGTATACCGCCCCCAAGTCTTAGTATCTTCGGCACTTTCCAATATAAAACAATGTTTACTCATACCTTTCAACGTCCGCATAACTTCCATCGGGGTATACATATCAGAGTGCATCTCCGCACAAATAGGCAGCAGACTGTAGTCCGAACCGCCCGCGATAATGTCTCGCGCCTGTTCCAAGGTCGGGTTGACTGTAATCATTTTTGAACCTCCGTAATACAATTAGCTTAATGATACCATGTTTTGAGCATATTTGTCAATAAAAATTGAAAATAATTCTTGACAAACCCGAATTTATCGTGTATAATACTTGAAAGGGCAGTATTTCCGCCATTGCCGCCATAATCGGCGAACACAGAAGTTGCTTAAAACCCGGACAATTCACCCGACTTGTCGGGGTGTTTTATTTATATCTCACTGAAAAAGGGGGGCGGGGGGTGGTAGGGGTACAGCGGCGTCCCCCTACGCAGCACAAGTTTTGTCACCCGCGCACGCACCCACTGAAAAATCCGCACTACATTTCCCCCGAGTTTGTAAGTCTCGAAAGCGGCGTTAAGCCGCTCTCGTGGGAGTTAATCCCCACCGACTTTTCCTGCGTTTGGGTGGGAGCGGAATCTTGTAAGGCGTAGGGGGACGCCGCTGTACCCCTACCACCCCCCGCCCCCTGCGATAAGTAGATAAAACATAAAAATAAATCGCGCATGTAGGGGCGCGCATTGCGCGTCCGTTGTTTTCGCAATCGTCTAATTTTATTTTACAGGAGGATTTACCATGATAGCAGTACTAAAACATAACGCAACAAACGAGCAAATCGAGAACCTCACGGCGTGGTTAGAGGGGCGCGGCTTGAAAGTCCACATCTCACGCGGCGACCTCTACACGATTCTGGGCCTAATCGGCGACACCAGCCAAATCGACACCGAACTTTTGGAAGGCCTCGAAATGGTCGATTCAGTCAAGCGAGTGAGCGAGCCGTTCAAGAGCGCGAACCGCAAATTCCACCCCGCCGACAGCGTCATCGAGATTCCACTACCTGATTCAAAGGGCGTACTCAAAATCGGCGGTGACGAGAATTTTCAGATGATTGCAGGGCCTTGTTCAGTGGAATCACCTGAGCAAATTTTGTCAATCGCAGAGAGCGTTTCGGCGTCGGGGGCGACAATCCTGCGGGGCGGCGCGTTCAAGCCGCGGACGTCCCCCTACGACTTTCAGGGGCTCCGCGCCGACGGCATCGAACTGCTTTTGGAGGCAAAAAAGCGCACAGGCATGCCGATTGTAACCGAAATCATGAACGCTAATCACTTAGACTTATTCGACGAAGTGGATATAATTCAAGTAGGTGCGCGGAATATGCAGAACTTTGAACTGCTGAAGGAACTCGGCAAGAGACAGAAGCCGATACTGCTGAAACGCGGCTTGGCGAACACTCTGCAAGAACTGCTGATGAGTGCGGAATATATTATGGCAGGCGGCAACCACAATATAATCCTGTGTGAGCGCGGAATCCGCACCTTCGAGACCTACACCCGCAACACCCTCGACCTCTCGGCAATCCCGATGTTGCGCGAACTGACTCACCTACCGGTCGTAATCGACCCCAGCCACGCTTGCGGAGTTGCGCGGTTGGTGCAACCCATGGCAATGGCGGCGGCGGCGGCGGGCGCACACGGGCTGATAATAGAAGTGCATAATGACCCCGTGAACGCGCTCTGTGACGGGGCGCAAAGCCTTACGCCCGAGCAATTCGCGAAGGTCGCCGAAAAAGTGCAAAAAATCCGCGAGGTGGTAACACAAGCATGATAAATACCAATACAATCACAGTAAATACATCAAAAACCTACGATATTATAATAGGCGCAGGGCTGCTCGGAACTGTTGGGGAGACAATACGCAAAACCGTGAACGGCGAAATTGCGGCGATTATTACCGACGACATCGTAAACTCGCTCTACGCCGACACTCTCGCGGATTCTCTTAAAGAAGCCGGTTACAAGGTCGCAAAATTCGTCTTCCCAAACGGCGAGACGTCTAAAAACGCCGATAATTTCACGGCGATTCTGAATTTCTTAGCCACCGAAAAATTAAGTCGGACTGATGTCGTAATCGCGCTCGGCGGCGGGGTTGTCGGGGACTTGGCGGGGTTTGCGGCGGCGTGTTACATGCGCGGGGTGAAACTTGTGCAAATCCCTACAACCCTGCTCTCCGCCGTGGATTCGTCGGTCGGCGGCAAGACCGCGATTAATCTCGCAGTTGGCAAAAACTTAGCAGGGTCGTTCTATCAACCCCACGCCGTAATTTGCGACATTTCGACACTCGCGACACTGCCCGCCGCCGTCTTCAAAGACGGTTGCGGAGAAGTGCTGAAGTACGGCGTAATCGCCGACCGCGCCTTGTTCGATGCCCTGAACCCGCCACTGACGATAACCGACAATCGCCTACAGAAAATCATCGCCCGATGTGTCGAATTGAAGCGTGACGTTGTAGTTGAGGACGAGTTTGAGACCGGCGTCCGCAAACTGCTCAACTTCGGCCATACTGTCGGCCACGCAATTGAGCTTTTGAGCAATTACACAATCTCGCACGGCCTTGCAGTCGCGGCGGGTATGGCGGTCGAAACCCGCATGGCAAGGCACTTGAGGCTATGCAGTGAAGGCACTGCCGATGAACTTTTGCAATTGCTGAAACTCTACGAACTCCCCACGACCACTGACTTCAAAGCCGCCGACTTGGCCCGCGCTTGCCTCTCCGACAAAAAGCGGGACGGCGGCGAGTTGACGGTAATTCTGCCCGTGAAAATCGGCGAGTGCGTTATGAAAAAAATCCCCGTGAACGACCTTGAAACGCTGATTAGAGCGGGCTTGGAGGGGGTTCTGTGATGAGTAATTATTACGAAGTTACGCCGCTGAACCACCCGCCGAATTGCACGGTTGAAGTCCCCGGCTCAAAGAGCATCACCAACCGCGCATTGCTTTTGGCGAGCATGGCGGACGGGCGGACAACCCTCGAAAACGTCCTGTTCAGCGACGATTCGCGGAGTTTCATCGACTGCCTGCAAAGCCTCGGGTACGCCCTAAAAGTCGATGAATCGGCGAAAACCGTGGAGGTTAACGGCGGGATTCCGCAGAGCGGCAGTCGCATAAACGTGCGGAGCGCGGGAACGTCGGCGCGGTTCATAACCGCGCTGTTGGCCGCACACGAAGGCAGTTTCACGGTCGATGCGTCACTGCAGATGAAAAACCGCCCGATGCAGTCATTGCTCAGTGCGCTGGTGTCTTTAGGGTGCAAAATCGAGTACCTCGAGCGGGAGGGATTTTTGCCGTACAAGATTCACGGCGCAAGGCTCAAAGGCGGCGAGGTGAGCGTGGATTCGGCGGCGAGCAGCCAGTTCACAAGCGGGTTGCTGATGACCGGGTGTCTCCACCAAAACGACTTGATAATCCGCCCGAAATCAAAGGAAATCGCGAAGTCGTACATTGACATAACTTTAACAATGATGGAGCAATTCGGGGGGGCAAAAGTCGGCAGAGTTGACGGCGCGTACGTTGTAAAGGCAGGCGGGAAGTACACTCCGCAAGCTTACAAAATCGAGCCCGACCTTTCAACCGCCTGCTATTTTTACGCCGCCGCCGCGTTGACCCAAGGCGCGGTTTTAGTCAAGGATGTGCATTTTTCGTCAATGCAGGGCGACATAAAATTCCTGTCGGTTTTGGAGCGAATGGGCTGTGTCACGAGCGAGACTGCCGAGGGGATAATGCTCCGCGGCACCGGGAATTTGGCGGGCGTGGACGTAGATATGAACGACTTCTCCGACCAAACCATGACCCTTGCCGCACTGGCACCTTTCGCCAATTCGCCGACAACAATAAGGAACATTGCCCACATAAAACATCAAGAATCCGATAGAATCCAAGCAATACTAACAGAGCTGACAAGGCTCGGCGTCCCCTGCGAAGAAATCCGAGTTCCCAATGGTGGCGCGATTGACGGCATAAAAATCCACCCCGCCCCGCCAAAACCGACCACAATTGAGACTTACGACGACCACCGAATGGCGATGGCGTTTTCACTAATCGGACTGCGGACCGAGGGCATAAAAATCGCAAACCCCGCCTGTGTCGGGAAGACTTTTGAGGGGTTTTTTGGGGTGCTTGAGGGGTTGAACAGTTGACAATTGACAGTTGACAGTTGACAATTGGTACAACGAGAAAGGTTTTCGCCTTCGTTAGAAGTTTCCGCAACCTACAAAACGGAACGGTTACGAACCGTTCCCTACAATAATATTTTGCAACCACCGTAAACCCACACGGGCGAACGGAGTTCACCCGTACACTGAAAAAATCTACAGGCAACAGGAAAATTCGGAAACATTGAAAAATTCCAAACAACCCAAAACCCCACAAACCTCTCCCCAAGATGTACGCAATACGAAAATACGCCAGTCTTCCTCGGCAAAGCACGACTTAGTCGGCGGATTTTCGTGTTAAGACACCCTGCGAGTATCGTGCCGTCCGCACGGACCGGTTTTCTTTGGTTCGTTTCTTTGCCCGTGCAAAGAAATGAACGTCCCCCGTTAAGCGCGGCGTAGCCGCGCCGCAAAGTCCGCACAACCGTGCATATTCACGCACAACCGTGCATGTTCACGCACAACCGTGCATACCCGCACAACCGTGCAAAAACCCACAAACAACACCAAAATCATTTCCGAAAGGAAACAAAACCCCATGTTCCACAACACCAACCTACAGATATCAATCTTCGGCCAAAGCCACTCCCCCGCAATCGGCGTGACCCTCAGCGGCATACCCGCAGGGTTCAGAATCGACTTTGACGAGTTAAATCGCTTTTTGCAACGCCGCGCCCCCGGCCAAGGCAGCCATACTACGAGCCGCAAGGAGGCCGACACGCCCGAATTTCTCTCGGGCCTGTCCGAAAACGGCGTCACATGCGGCGCGCCGCTGACCGCGATTATACGCAACACCGACACTCGTTCGAGCGATTACGAGCAATTGCGGGACATTCCGCGCCCGTCGCACGCCGATTACCCGGCGTTTGCGAAGTACGGCACGGCCCATGACATCAGGGGTGGCGGGGCTTTTTCGGGCAGGCTCACCGCGCCGCTTTGCATTGCGGGCGGGATTTGCTTGCAGTTGCTGCGGGAAAAAGGCGTGAGTATTTCTGCGGGTATAACCCAAATCGGGCTTGTGAAATCAAAAGAAGCCGCTCCTATTCCGACACCGAGCGATGCCATGCTCACCGCGATTGAAGCGGCACGGCAGGACGGCGACTCGCTCGGCGGGATTATCGAATGTCGCGTGGAGGGGCTACCCGCCGGTGTCGGCGAACCGATTTTCGGGGGCTTGGAAAACCGCATTGCGGCTGTGGTTTTCGGTATACCCGCCGTAAAAGGCATCGAGTTCGGCAACGGTTTTGCCGCCGCTGAATTACTCGGCTCACAAAACAACGACGAGTTTTGCATTACGAATGGTAAAATAGTAACAAAAACCAACAACCACGGCGGTATTCTCGGCGGAATCAGCACAGGCATGCCGCTAATTTTCCGCACGGCGTTCAAGCCCACGCCGTCGATTGCGAAGCCGCAAACGAGCGTGAGCCTGTCGAGGATGCAGGAAGTGCCGCTGTCCATAAAAGGCCGCCACGACCCGTGCATTGTGCCGCGGGCCGTGCCGTGCGTGGAGGCCGCGGCGGCGTTGGCAATTTACAATTGACAATTGACAATTGACAATGGACAATGGACAATGGACAATGGACAATTAAAGACCCCGCGCCTGCGTGAAATCACGGACGCGCAATGCGCGCCCCTACAGCAAAAATTTTCCACCACATAAAAATATCATTGAACGTAGGGGCGAACTCTGTTCGCCCGCAAACCCCACGCAGACCCGCAAAATCCCCCGAAACACGGCGCGGTGTTTTGTAGGGAACGGTTCTTAACCGTTCCGTTTATAAAGCCGCACAGACTTGGCGGAACGGTTACGAACCGTTCCCTGCATTAAAATGCCATTAAAATGCCATTAAAATGCCATTAAAATGCCATTAAAATTTTCAAACGGCAGGAAAAACCCCGCAGTTGTGCGAACATGCGGGCGAACGGAGTTCGCCCCTACATTGAAAAACAATACAAACAACAGCAAAATTAATGCAGTCGCAGGAAACATGCGGACGCGCAATGCGCGCCCCTACATAAAATTTTTAACAACATCAAATACCCCCACAAGTGAAAAATAAAAAAAGGAGAAAACAAAAATGAACCTTCAAGACCTACGCCAAAAAATCGACAAAATCGACGACGACCTAATCCGCTTATTCAACGAGCGAATGGACATTTCCGTCGATATTGCGAAGCATAAGCAGGAAAATAAAATCCCTGTTTATGACCCCGCACGCGAGCGGCAAAAGCTTTACGACGTGTCGGAGAAGACCGCAAATGAGCGTGTCGCCTACATTTCCGCGTTGTACTCGCTGTTGTTCGAGGTCAGCCGCTCGAATCAGGAGCAGATTCTGCGGCCCGAATCCGAGTTGGTGAACCGAATCCAAGGCGCGATTCGCGACACCGCGCCGCTCTTTCCCGAACGCACTTCGGTCGCGTGTCAAGGCACTGAGGGAGCCTATTCACAGCTTGCCGCCGAGCGGTTATTTTCCCTGCCGAATATCTTGTACTTCAACAATTTCGAGAGCGTTTTCAGCGCGGTGGACAGCGGCCTGTGCGACTACGGAATTTTGCCGCTCGAAAACAGCACGGCGGGCTCGATAAATCAAGTCTACGACCTGATGATTCGCTATCCGTTCAGCATTATCAAAAGCACGCGGCTGAAAATCGACCACTGCCTGCTTGCCAAAGATGATGTGGATATTTCGGCGGTCAAGGAAATTTTTTCGCACGAGCAAGCGGTTGCACAGTGCGCCGGTTACTTGAAAAATTTGGGCTGCAAAGTTACCGTTTGCGAGAATACAGCAATCGCCGCAAAGTTAGTCGCAGAGTCACCTCGCAGCGATATAGCCGCCTTGTCTTCCCGCAATTGCTCCGCCCTTTACGGCCTCCGCAGACTCGCCGAGCAGGTGCAAGACCGCGGCAATAATTACACACGTTTCATCTGCGTTTCAAAGTCACTCGCGATTTACCCGGGCGCGGATAAAACCAGCCTGATGATGACAATTCCGCACAAGCCCGGCTCGCTCTATCACATACTTTCCCGCTTTTATATCCACGGAATTAACCTCATCAAACTCGAAAGCCGCCCCATTCCCGACCGCGACTTCGAGTTCATGTTCTACTTCGACATCGAAACGCCCGTCTACTCGCAGTCGCTAATGCAGGCCCTGCGCGAGTTGCAGGATTTGTGCGATGAGTTTTATTACTTGGGGAGTTATTCGGAGATGGTGTGAGGTTTTCTCATCCCCCAAACCCCATCAAAACAACCTCCCTAACCCACCCCCACAACCCCGGAAACTCCGCATCGAGCAGCTCCCCCACCTGCGCCCGCGTCACGTCGATGAAAATCCTGCTCGTATCGGCGACTTCGATTACATTTTTGCCACTCGCGTTGACCCCGATTGCGATGTTGCCGCTCCGTGCGTAATCCCCGATTGCGACATGGCTTGCAACCGCCGCCGCACCAAGCGAGAACATGCCGATTGACACCGCGCCGATTGTGAAAACACCGATTGCAATCGCGCCGATAGCCACAATCCCCGCGGCCATCGCGCCGACCGCAAGCAGTAAACCGAGCGCGAAAACCCCAAAGCTGAGTAATCCCACGCTCCCAAGCCCGAAAGAAACCAAACCCATTGCAAGCAAACCAATTGAAATATACCCTTTTGCAATAAGCCCCAACGCAAATACACCTTTCGCCGTCCGTCCTAATCCTATGTTGACGTGCACTAACGGCAGCCCCTTGAATTTCCGCTCGCTCTTGTACTCAAAATAGTTGCCCTTATGCAACCAAAACGGCTCGCTGACTACGTTTGCCTCATCTTTTTCAAGCGGCGCATCCTTAATCAAGCTCTCCAACGTCACCCCGAACATCTCCGACAACGCAATCAGTTTTTCGGTCTCGGGGTAGCTCTGCCCCGACTCCCACTTCGACACCGCCTGCCGCGAGACCTCCAACAGCCCCGCCAATTCTTCCTGCGACATACCTTTTTCTTTGCGTAATTTCTGTAGTTTTTCGTGGAATTTTGTGTTGTTCATGTTGTTTCTCCTTTAATTTTTATAGGTGGTTTGCGGCGGGAGCAGGAGCTCCCGCCCTACAGAAATCATACCACCTTTCAGCCCCAATTTCCACCAATTTTCGATTGCGTTTTGTCAATTTTCGGTTGCATTTTCGATTTTGCAACTAATTTTCGCTGATTTTAGCAAAGTTTCCAAAGTCTAAGCGGCGGGGGTAGGGGTAAGGGGGCGTTCCCAAAAGCCGAGCAAGTTTCGTCACCCGCGCACGCGCCTACTGAGAAACTCGCACTGCATTTCCCGAAGTTCGTAAGTCTCAAAAGCGGCGTTAAGCCGCTCTCGTGGGAGTTAATTCCCGCCGACTTTTCCTGCGTTCGGGTGCGAAATCTTGCTCGGCTTTTGGGAACGCCCCCTTACCCCTACCCCCGCCCCGATAACACCAAACCCCGACATTCAACCGAACATCGGGGTTTAACCAAGTATACCCAACCAAAATCAAGGATTAAGGTTATAAAAAGCAATAAACCTCACATTTTCATCGGTAATATACCCCGCCTCATAGGCGTCCTGAATGGGCGTAAACTCGCCGTCCTTATGCGCCATGAGTCTGAAACTGCCGCTCCCGAGGGCGATTTCGTGCCCGCCCAAGTGAATAAACTGCATATCGGCAGTCGCAATGCCGCCTTTCGGGTAAACCACCACGATTTGATAGTCGTTGTAAGTCCCGAAATAGTGCAGAATTTCCAAGTCCTCAGCGGTGATTTCCCGCCCGTGCAACTCGCCGCCAAGAAATTCCACGTAGCTCTCACGAATCGCCAAATCGACCTCGTCAGTCAGCGGCTCTAACGGCGCGGGCGCAGTCACCATCGGCGGTTCCGGTTCGCCAATATCCCCGCCGCCCGCTATACTTTTCAGAATCGCCAGTGCGTGATTGGTCGTGATTTCCTCGTCCGCGCCGATGTTCAACGCCGACCTCTGCTCGGCCGAAAGCGGGTCGCCCCCTGCAACGTGCCGCAAAATCGCAAGCGCGTCCGCAGTAGTCGCCGCGAACACAGGCACTGCAAGCGTTGCAACCAAAGCCGTTGTAAGAATAATTGCCGTAAATCTTTTCATGAATTTTACCATGCCTTTCCGTATTTACTATAACACTATTATAACACGCAAAAGGTTGCATATTTTGGGAAATTTATGCAGCATAAAACGCAATATGCCCAATATCATCATCGGTCAAATACCCCGCCTTATACGCCACGCCTATCTCGTAAAAACGCCCGTCCTTATGCACCCAAGCGGCTTGCGGGAAGACATGCTCGCCAATCTGCGTATAGGCCTCGGCGTACTCCTTGCCCTTCTCCTGAATAATCAAAACGTCGCTCCCGTCATAAGTCCCGAGGTACTTCAAAATTTCCACATCATCAGCCGTTGCCGTCGTCCAAAAGGCATACTGTTCTTGTGCAATTTTAAGCAAAGCCTCCGACAAATTCTCCTCGTCCAAGGTAGGCATAGTGTACTCCCAGTGCGCCTTTTTGTGTACCACAAAAAGGGTTCGCAGTAACAAATCGTCCGCCGCCGACAACGGCTCTAACGCCGGAAACTGCGCCGTCTGCGAATCGGCGGACGCCACATTTTTAAGGATTGCAAGCGCATGAGCAGTCGTCACAGCCTCGTCCGCGCCAAGCCCCAACGCTTCTTTTTGGGCAACAGAAAGCTGTTCACCCCCTGCAACATGCCGCAAAATCGCAAGCGCGTCCGCAGTAGTCGCCGCGAACGCGGGCATCGCAACAAGGCTCACCGCCATTGCCGCCGCGAGAATAATTGCTGTAAATTTTTTCATAGTTTCCACCATGCCTTTCTGTATTTGTTAATTTTAACGCTACTGTAGGGGCGGGCATTGCCCGCCCGTCAAATCCCGCCACGTTTTGGGGGGATTTCAACGTAGGGGCGCGCATTGCGCGTCCGTCAAACCCCGCCAACATCGCATTTACCATGGGCGGGGGGATTGCGCCCATGAATTTTACAATCGCCTGTAGTTTTTTTCAACGTAGGGGCGAACTGCGTTCGCCCGCAAAATTCACGCAACCGCCAAAAACCTACGGAAACGCCGTAACCCCGCCGAAACATTGCGCGGTGTTATGTAGGGAACGGTTCGTAACCGTTCCGTTGATGAGACCTTGTAATTTTGTGCAAATTATTAATCCCCCGCAAACCTGTGCGGAAATTGTTGGGTCGCAGAAACATGCGGAACGGTTAAGAACCGTTCCCTACAATAAAACTTTTTCACAACTGAAAAATTTTATACATTGTCAATTGTTCGACACCGTTCCCTACAAAACACCGCGCCGTGTTTCGGGTATTTTGCGGACGACCGGGGGCGGTCGTCCCTACGGTTGGTGTTTCGGTGGGATTGCGGCGTTTCCGTAAATTTTCCGTGTCCCCGTGGAATTTGCGGGCGAACGCAGTTCGCCCCTACCACATTGATAATTATTAACGAGCGGAAATTTTTTTCAACGTAGGGGCGAACTGCGTTCGCCCGCAAAATTCACGCAACCACCCCTAAAACCCCAAACCAAAGGGACACCATAAATGGTGTCCCTAAAAACAACATTAACGCTTGCTGAACTGCGGAGCGCGCCGAGCGGCCTTGAGGCCGTACTTTTTGCGTTCTTTCATTCTGGGGTCGCGAGTGAGGAAGCCCGCCTTTTTAAGTACCGGGCGCAATTCCTCGCTGTACTGGAGCAACGCACGCGACAAGCCGTGCCGAATTGCACCCGCTTGCCCTGTCACGCCGCCGCCGCGAACGGTGCAGACAATATCAAATTTATCGGTGGTACCGGTCAACGCCAAGGGTTGGCGCGCAATCAGTTTCAAGGTGTCCAGACCGAAATAATCGTCCATGTCGCGGTCGTTAATTTTCACCGAGCCGCTCCCGAGGTATACCCGAACCCGCGCAACCGAGTGCTTTCTCCTGCCTGTACCATAATAGTAGGGTTTGGATTCATACATTATTTAGTACCTCCTTCAAATGCAATCGGCTTCTGCGCCTGATTTTTATGCTCGGCACCGCGATAAACGCGCAGCCTTGTAAGTGCTTTTCTGCCAATGGTGGTATCGGGCAGCATGCCGTTCACCGCAAGCATCATCGCCTTTTCGGGCTTTTCTTTCATCAATTTCTCATAACTGATTTCTTTCAAGTGGCCAATCCAGCCGGTGTGCCATCTGTAGAATTTGTTTTTGAGTTTGTTACCGGTGAGAACCGCATCGGCACAGTTGATAATGATTACATGGTCGCCGCAATCGCAATGCGGTGCGAAAATCGGCTTATGCTTACCGCGGAGCAACGTCGCCGCCTTAACGGCGGTCCGCCCGAGCGACTCGCCCTTAGCGTCGATAATATACCATTTGCGCTCGATTTTCTCGACTTTTGGCATAGTGGTTGACATTTTTTAGTTTCCTCCATAATTTTTAATGCAAACCCTATTATACACAAAACTTTCCCATTTGTCAACCCTTTTTTGAAATAAATTTTAATATATAGCCGATTATCTCTTATATTCGAGCAATATAACCGATTATCTCTTGATTACTTGCTTGTCAGTCTTGTTTTGATACGTAGAACCCGTACGAACAAGCGAAGTGCCGTATGAGCGAGCGGATTTTTCGTCAGACTGAAGGCCGGCGCAGTGCGCTATTTTTCGTAATGCTTTGTGCATTGCGAAAAATTTTAACGCAGTCTGGCGGAAAATCAGCCGCTCATACGGTGCTTTGCTTGTTCGTACGGGTTCTTAATTTTTCATGGAAATTCTTCCAAAAAAACATATACTTTTCATACAATATTCATATTCGGCATATATAATAAAGTCATGAACTAAAGCGGACGCTTTTCCTGCAAGGGCTTCGCGATACTGTCCTTTTAGTGTTAAGTGTCTGCGACTACAAATTAAGTCTGCGCCGTCTACTGCGGTGTAATGCTTGTCAATATAATAATCATTTGAATTCTCCAAAGGAAAACGACCGCTTTTGCGGTCGTTTTCTGTGTTTAGTCTGCATATTGCCCAAGATTATCCCAGTCAATATCATCGTTGTCGATAAACTCGCCGTCTTCGGCTTGTTCAAGCATTGTCCGCTCATAAGGGGTCAGCTTGGTGTAATCGGGGTCCCATGCGAGAATTAGCCGCTTGACAAACTCAAAGGCAAATTCTTGCTCATTTTCGGGGAGCATCTCAACCATACATGCTATTTGCTGTGTTTTTACGGACATAATCAATCCTCCTTATAAATACCACCGCGAGTACCTATATTTAATATCAGCAAAACGGTGATTTCTTTTTGGTCGAACTTAAATATTATTCTGTATTTGCCGAATCTAAGCCTTTTACGTCCGTCTTTGTACCCGCTCAAAAGTTTTACATCACCCTTGGGCGGCGTTTCGGTCAATCCATTTATGGCGTTCTTTATATTTTCAACAATAGACTTTTCTGTTTTTGCGAGATATTTAAGAGCCTTCTTCTCATATTTTATCTTCATACTCACTCACTCCGGTCAACCTTCGGCGCATTAGCAATAACATTCGCCTCAAGCTCCGTCGGCAAATTCTGATACCTTGCAAACTCCTGCGTAAAACTTCCGAGGCCCTTCGTCATCTGCAAAATCACAAGCGCGAGGTCGGTGGTCTCCGACTGCGGCATTTCCGCGTCAATGCAGGTCATGCCGTCGCCCACGGGTGTTGTGCCGAGAACCGAACCGCGCCGCTTGTTGACAATCCCCATGACGTCGCCGGTGTTCTCGTCGCCGACAAAGATTTTCAGTGTCAGAATCGGCTCTAACAGGCAAGGTGACGCCTGCTTGACCCCCTCTTTGAACGCCAATCGTCCCGCCATAACAAACGCGACTTCCTTACTGTCAACAGGGTGATACTTGCCGTCCACAAGAGTAGCTTTCAACCGTACTACAGGATACCCCGCCAGAACGCCGTGTTCTACGCTCTCCTTCAAGCCCTTTTCAACCGCCGGGAAGAACTGCTTAGGCACACTGCCGCCGAAAACTCTTTCCTCAAAGATTAATTCGTCCTCGGTATGGGGTTCAAACTCCATTATAACCACGCCGAATTGCCCCGCGCCGCCCGACTGTTTCTTATGTTTGCCCTCAATGCCCGTGACCTTTTTGCGGATTGTCTCGCGATAAGCGATTATCGGGTCGGACAACTCAACGTCAACCCCGAACTTGCTTTTCATCTTCAACACAGCCACATTAAGATGCTGGTCGCCGAGGCCGCCGAGTACACGCTGGCGGGTCTCGGTATTGTTGACGTAAGACAAAGTCTTATCTTCCTCAATTATACGCGCAAGTGCGTTACTGATTTTGCCCTCGTCGCCCTTGCCCTTTGCCGACACCGCTTGGAAGAAGCACGGCACAGGGAACTCGGTAGCGGCGAAGCCCTTGATTTTGCCCGCTTCACACAAGGTATCGCCGGTCGTGGCGTCAAGCTTTGTAATCGCGATAATGTCCCCTGCGAATGCCTCGGTCAGCTCGTCCTGCTTTTTGCCTTTAAGGGCTAAGATTTTCCCGAAACGCTCGATTTCGCCTGTTCTGGAATTAGTAGGTTCGGTTTTCGCGCCGAGTGAGCCTGTTATAATTTTAACAAAGCTTAACTTGCCCACGAATGGGTCTGCAAGGGTCTTGAAGACATACGCCGCCAATGGCGCGGTGTCGTCATACTTGACTTTAGTTGTACCATCGTCGCTTTTCTCGCCGTCTGTATCACAGGCGGACGGGAACGCGGTTACAATCAAATCGAGCAGGGCCTCAACGCCGTCTTGGCTCATTGCAGAAACTTTTACAACAGGCGTAATCGAGCCTTGAATCAAAGCCCCGCAAAGCCCCTTGGAGATTTCCGCCTCGGACAATTCGCCTTCTTCAAGGAATTTGTTCATCAAATCCTCGTCGGTCTCGGCGATTAGCTCTGCCACGGTGTCCTTATCCGAAAGCTCACAGACCGAGCCGCCGAATTTGTCTTTAAGGCTCGCAAAAGCCTTGTCGTAGTCGGCGTTTTCCTCGTCATTTTTTGTCACACAGAAAACGACTGCCTTGCCTTGCTTGCGGGCTTCTTTGAAGGCCTTGATTGCGCCGACTTGCAAGCCGTCTTTAGCGGGGACTGCGATAATCACAGTCTCGGCGGCGCGAACGCCCTCATACATACCACCGATAAAGTCGAACTGGCCGGGGGTATCCACGATGTTGATTTTCTTGTCTTTCCACTCGGCGTATGCAAGGGAGGCGTTGAGTGAGATTTTCCGCTTGATTTCCTCCGGGTCGTAGTCGCAGATGCTGTTCCCGTCTGCGACCTTGCCGAATCGGTCGCTCCCGCCGCTCTTG
The DNA here is from genome assembly GCA_009777155.1 of Oscillospiraceae bacterium. Taxonomy (GTDB): domain Bacteria; phylum Bacillota; class Clostridia; order Oscillospirales; family Ruminococcaceae; genus Ruminiclostridium_E. Next base: position 346 of record WRMK01000014.1, on the reverse strand, counting down.
AATATCAAGGCTTCGGCGAGGGTGGTTTTGCCGCTGCCGCCGTGTCCGGCGAGGGCGATGTTTTTGATGTTCGCGCATTTGTAGGTCTTCATAAAGTTGCAATTCCTTTCGCATTTATTTAGAAATTTTAGTGACTTGAAATATATTATATCACAAAAGTGTTGACAAGTCAATAAGTTTATGTTATAATTCTAAGGTGTCAACAATTTTCGGTTGACAGACGTAATAATAGACCTGTTCGTGAACCCCTGAGCGAACAGATTTTCGAGCGAATTTTTCGTCAAACAAGGCGAATTTTCGCAGTAATGATTTGTTCATTACAAGGAAATTCAACGCAGTTTGGCGG
>WRMK01000013.1 GCA_009777155.1 Oscillospiraceae bacterium | reverse complement strand
GCATGTTTCATGATGTTTTATATGTAGGGCAGGGGCGCTGCTCCTGCCGATTACAAATCGTGTGGATTTACGGCAGGAGCAGAGCCCCTGCCCTACAGGGCGCAGGAACCCACGGGCGGGCAATGCCCGCCCCTACATTGTGCGCCCCCATTATTCCCTATTCCCTATTCATTATTCCCTCAAAAAAATCCCCCCCAAAAGGGGGGGACTCGCCATAGTTTAAGGATTGATTTGGGAAAAATCTTATCCGAGTAATTGTAAAACTGCTTGCGGTGCTTGATTCGCTTGTGCCAACATTGCTTGTGCAGCTTGCTGAAGAATGGTGAACTTTGTGTAGTTAATCATTTCTTTAGCCATGTCGGTGTCGCGGATTTGCGATTCAGCCGCTGTTAAGTTTTCTTGAGTTACAGTCAAGTTACTAACTGTGTACTCGAGGCGGTTTTGCAGTGCGCCGAGGCCCGCTCTTTGGAACGAGACTTGGCTGATTGCCTTGTCAACTGCTGCGATTGCGAGCTTCGCGCTTTCCGCAGTAGAAGCGTCGATGTTTCCAACGCCGAGCGCGCCCGCGCTCATGTCGTTAACATTGAGGGTAACTCTTTGGTCAGCAACGCCGTTCGCGCCGATTTGGAAAGTTAAACCTTGGCCGGTGTTGTCGAGTTTGTCAGCTCCAACGCCTTGACCTCCTCTTGTAGCCATGTCGAGCATTAAAGCGTTATCTTTATAACCGTCCATGTCGTCTTGTAATCCGGTTTTGTTGTTAGCGAAGAAAGTTTTGAAGCCTTCCGGACCGGCTGAACCTTTGCTGTTGTAAAGTTCAACTTCGTAGTCGAGGCCCGCTTGACGAAGGATGTTTTCGATGTCTTTCGCGGTGTACTCTTTACCGGTTGCAAGGTGAATTACGAATTGACCGCTTTTAACGTTGGGGTCAACTTCATGCTCGCCGGGTATAATTGTTACAGTTTCTTTACCGGGAGCAACCGAGGTTGTGATTGCGAACTTACGAGTATCTACGCCGTAATTGTTAGACGTGAATCTGATGCTGTCCGCATGTCCTTCGGTGGATGCGCCGTCGTCCGGGTCGCCTACTAAGAAGTTTTTAAGGTTGTTGTTAGCATCGCCATCGAGAGCGGCAGAACTTGCTCTTTTACCCTCTACCGTGTCAGAAATAACAGCCTCTTGACCTACGAACACTCCGCTTCCGAGTTTGATTGTAACTTGCGGACGCATAGCCGCTTGCGCGCCTTCGCCTTCCCATTTCGCGCCTTTGATGAGGTCGTCGATTTGAGCTTGGGTGTAGGTTACGCCTTGGCTTACATTGATAGTAAGGTGAGTACCTGCGGTGTTCCAGTAAGCGTTTTCGCCGCCCTTGCCGGATGCAGATGTGGTAAAGGTTACGCCTACGCCTTTAATGCTCGAAGTAACGACTGTTCCTGCGAGACCGGGTACATCATCGCCTTCTATGCCAATTGAACCGTCTGCGTTAATCGTTGTACCGAAACGAGCGCCGTAAACTCCGTTTGCACTGCCTGCGCCGCCGAGAGAACCGTCTAACAACTTGATTCCGTTGTATTCGGTTGCAGAGGAAATTCTGTCGATTTCGCTCTTTAACGCTTCGATTTCAAGCTGAATTTGGTCGCGGTCTGCGATTATGGTTTGTTCAACACCGGTTGTTGCGTCTTTTTCGGTGTATGTGCCGTTTGCAGACTGAACCGAAAGCTCTCTCATTCTTTGCAGAATGGCGTGGGTTTCGTTCAAGCCGCCTTCAGCGGTTTGAATGAGGCTGATGCCGTCGTTTGCGTTTCTGATTGCTTGGCCGAGGCCTCTGATTTGGCTTCTCATTTTTTCGCTGATTGCCAAACCTGCCGCATCATCACCTGCGCGATTGATTCTGAAGCCCGAAGATAATTTTTCGGTTGCTTTCTTAACGCCGATGACGTTGATGCCCAACTTGTTGTTCGCATTTAACGCGCCCAAGTTGTTTTGTACTACTAATGCCATATTGATTTCCTCCTTGAAATCTGCACCGGAAGTCCTTTTCCGGTGATTTCGCAGGAGCAGTACCGTGTTCCGAGTATGACCGAATAGCCGACCATATCATACCTGACCGACTACAGGTCTACCCGATTTAGGTATGACCTGCGGTTTTTTTTACTCGGGATTTTTCCCTGTGTGTAAACACCTCTTTCCGCAACACCTCAAAATACATCTGAGGTCGGTCGGCGAGTTTCTCTTTACGAGGGTATGCGAGTGTATTTGCGAGGGTCACACGCCTACCGACGACGAGCCGTTTGACGTCATTACGGCCGTTTCGGTGTCTACAATTATTATATCGGCACAAAACCGCAGAACTTTAGCGTTTTTTGGGGGCTGGAAAAAATTTTTGTGAAAAATTTTATAAAGCTATTGACAAGGGGGAGTTTTTGGTGTATAATGGGGGTATGAAAATAAAAGCAGAGGGTTTCCCCTCTACTTTTATGGCATTGATTTTACTCTTTGCCGTTTTTGGAATCAGAGCGACGTCCTTTTGCGGGGGAGCGTCGTTCTTTTTTTGTCCGCAGTTTGGAAATTACTGCTCGAAGTGCTGTTTCTATTATTTGCCAAACAGCACAAGCAAGCACACCGACCACGAACTCGAAAAAACTAACTCGCATAAGTAATCCTCCTTTCATAGATTTGCAACAATCGGAGAATGCCGCAAACCTAATCCGGGTACACCATGTACACTACTTACCGCCAAAGAGCGAAGTCTTCACCCAAAACAATTATAGCACAACTTGTCGGAGTTTGTCAACTTTTATTTTTATACCCCTTGACAAACCCCGAAAACCATGTTAAAATAAATTCACAGGGAGCTGATATTGTCGGCTGAGAGGAAACGGATTGACGTTTCGACCTATAACCTGATTCGGATAATGCCGACGTAGGGAAATAGTTCTCACTTGCTTTGACTTCCCTTGTTGTGGGAAGTTTTTTTGTTGCCTGTGAAATTACAGACGATTGCAAAACCTTGCGGGTTTTGCAATCGGCAGAAATTTATTTAAGGAGAAAAACCTATGAAGAATCAAAAAACCTTAGTCTTGGTGGAGTGCGGGATACTGCTTGCGTTGGCGGCGGTGCTCTGCATGTTCACAATCTTCAAAATGCCTATGGGCGGCTCTGTAACGCCGATGTCGATGTTGCCGATTGTGTTGGTGTCGATTAGATACGGGGTGAAAGTCGGGTTGCCTGTGGCGTTCTTGTTCTCGCTGATTGAGTTTGCGATGGCGCGGGGCGAGATGTTCGCGTGGGGGCTGACTACCCCCGCCATTATCGGCACAATCACCCTTGACTACATACTCGCGTTCACCCTGCTCGGCTTTGCGGGGGTGTTCAGACACAAAGGCTTGCCGGGGTGGATTGCCGGGATTAGCTTGGCGTTGTGCCTGCGGTTTGTTGCACACTTCATTTCGGGTATCATCATCTTTTCACAGTGGACACCCGAGGGCTGGAACGCGGTGCTCTATTCACTCGCATACAACGCAACCTACATGTTGCCCGAGTTGGCGTTTACTTTAACAGGCGCGGTAATCCTGCTGAAAGCCCCGCATGTGCGTAAGGTGTTTATGCCTGTTTAGAGGTTTGTTAAAATCACACGGGCGAACACAGTTCGCCCCTACACTGAAAAAATTTTACTGTGGTTAATAATTATTAATGTCGTAGGGGCGAACTGCGTTCGCCCGTGTGTTGAATTTTCACGACTGTTTAGAATTATCCGAATCGCATATCTTCTCATTCAACGTCCGCACCGCCGCAATCGCCGCCAAATTATCCCCCAACATCAAAAACACCGACGACAGCAAATTCAACTCATCGACAGTAAGTTTCTTCGACATCACGTTAGCGAGTGCGGTAACGGAAGCGGTGATTTCACCGGCATTTAAGCATTTATTGTTCATTGTTTTGTTTCCTGTTCCTTATGTAGGGGCGCGCAGTGCGCGCCCGTAAAGTTTCGCAATTGTATATTTGCAACTCGACGTCCGTTATTCGCGACCGCAAAAGTCAAAAATCATTATTCCTTATTCCCTATTCCTTATTAATTGACAAAGAAAATCCTCGTATATTATACGAGGATTTTCAGTCTGCCATTCCGACAGAGAATAATACTTATCCGAGCAATTGGAGTATAGCTTGTGGAGCTTGGTTCGCTTGCGCCAACATTGCCTGCGCCGCCTGCTGTAAGATACTGAACTTGGTGTAGTTTATCATTTCTTGTGCCATGTCGGTGTCGCGGATTTGCGATTCTGCCGCCGTGAGGTTTTCTTGGGTTGCTGTTAAGTTGTTAACTGTAGACTCTAAGCGGTTTTGCAATGCACCGAGACCGGCTCTTTGGAAAGACACTTTGCTGATTGCGATGTCGATGAGATTGATTGCCGCATTCGCGCCTTCTTTGGTGGAAGCGTCTAAGTTCGCTACGCCGAGTGCGCCCGCGCCCATGTCTTCTACCGACAAGGTAACACGTTGGTCTGCAACGCCGTTCGCGCCGATTTGGAAGGTCAAGCCTACGCCTGTTCCGCTTGCTAAGTCTGCACCTACGCCCACGCCCGCTCTGGCGTTACCGCCGCCGAGTCCCATGCTGAGACCGTTTGCGCCTACGCCCGCTGTTTCATAATCACCAAAGTCGTCTTGTCTTCCGGTTGCGGTGGTTGCATAGAAAGTTACGAAACCTTCCGGACCTACCGATGCTGTGCTGTTGCTGAGGTCAATCGTGTAATCAAGTCCTGCTTGACGAAGAATGTTTTCAAGTGACTTTGATGTGTATTCAACACCTGTGGCTAAATGGATTACAAATTCGCCGTCTTTAGTATTGGGGTCAATCTCCGCTTTCATGATTTCGACCCACTCTTTACCGGGAGCTACAGAAGTAGCGATTGCGAATTTGCGGTCATCCGGGCCGTAGTTATTTGATGTAAACTGAATGGTATCTGCGTAACCCTCTGTGGTTTCGCCGTTTACAAGGAAGTTTTTCAAGTTTTGGTCAATACCCGCAGTGGTCGACCTTACACCTCTTGCCGTCTGGTCAATCGTCGCGTCTTGCCCTATATACACGCCGCTTCCGAGTTTAACGGTTATCTGCGGGAGTGCGCCGCCTTGGTTGCCCTCACCCTCCCATTTTGCGTTGCCGATTAAACCATCGATTTGCGCTTGTGTGTAAGATACGCCTTGGGTTAAGTTGATAGTAATGTGAGTACCTGCCGAGTTCCATACAGCGTTTTCGCCGCCCTTGCCGGATGCTCCTGTGGTGAATTGTACCGTTACGCCGTTAATGCTCGAGGTAACAACAGTTCCCGCCAATTGGTTTACGCCGCCTGCTTCTGTGCCGAGCCAGTCAACTCTCACGCCGAACCGAGGGCCGTATTGACCGATTGCACTGCCGGACATTCCGAGAGAGCCGTCGAGAAGTTTAATGCCGTTGTACTCGGTTGCAGTGGAGATTCTGTCGATTTCGCTTTTCAAGGCTTCGATTTCGAGCTGAATTTGGTCGCGGTCTGCTATAATGGTCTGCTCAACACCGGCAGCGTCTTTTTCGCTGTAAGTACCGTTTGAGGATTGCACCGCGAGTTCTCTCATTCTTTGCAGGATTGCGTGAGTTTCGTTCAGGCCGCCTTCTGCCGTTTGAATAAGGCTGATACCGTCGTTCGCGTTTCTGATTGCTTGGCCGAGGCCTCTGATTTGGCTTCTCATTTTTTCACTGATTGCCAAGCCTGCCGCGTCGTCGCCCGCACGATTAATTCTAAAGCCCGATGATAATTTTTCGGTTGCTTTCTTAACGCCTACTACGTTAGTTGCGAGCTTGTTGTTTGCGTTGATTGCGTTTAGGTTGTGTTGTACTACTAATGCCATGATGATTTCCTCCTTGAAATCCTGTACCGGACATCTATGCCGGTCTCATTTTTACTCTTAATGGATAAGTATTTGGGTAGCAATTCCGATTGCCATTGCCGACAAAACGAGCGCGAAACTTTTATGAAGGTTAGTGTCCGATTTGCATTGTCAATTTCAATCGGTAATTGCTACTGCCCGCACTTTAAAATCTTATTAATTCAGCTAAGAGAGGGTTATTAAGTTGCTCCCTTGCCGGCGGGCTTACAAACATATTATCGTCCGGTTTGGGGTAAAACTTTAGCGTTTTCTGTGAATAATTTGTTAACATTTGAACGAAAGTCTACAATAACGCATAAAAACCCCCAATAATATCGGGGGTTTTTAGTGCTTACATTGTTTATATCGGTCTGACGTGGGGGAAACTTTAGGGGTTTTTGTGAATAATTTATTAACATTTGAACAAAAGTCTACATTAACGCATGAAAACCCCCAATAATATCGGGGGTTTTCAGTGCCTACAATGTTTATATCGGTCTGACGTGGGGGAAACTTTAGGGGTTTGGGGAAATTTGTTGTGGTTGTGGGGTTGTGGAAACACAAAAAAGGACGACCGAGGGCGGTCGTCCCTACAATGCGGTGTATCGTGATTTTGCGGACGCGCAATGCGCGCCCCTACATAAACAAATCGCGGGCAGGATTCAACCCGCCCGCAAATCTAATCATTTCTGCATTCTGCATTATCATTTCTGAATTAACGTCCTAAGTTCATCTGCCTTATCGGTCTCCTCCCACTTAACCCCCAAATCGGCCCTGCCCATATGCCCGTAGGCGGCCAATTGCCTGTAGATGGGTTTGCGTAGGTCTAAGGTTTGTATAATTGCAGAGGGGCGGAAGTCGAAGACTTGATTTAATGCAAGTGCGATTTTTTCATCGTCCGCTTTGCCTGTACCGAAAGTGTCAACCAAAACCGAAACAGGCTTTGCGACGCCGATTGCGTACGCCAACTGCACCTCGCACTTGTCGGCAAGCCCTGCGGCTACGACGTTTTTCGCGGCGTAACGCGCCATATAGGCGGCACTGCGGTCAACTTTCGTGGGGTCTTTGCCCGAGAACGCGCCGCCGCCATGCCGCGAGTAACCGCCGTAAGTATCGACGATAATCTTCCTGCCGGTCAGCCCCGAATCGCCTTGCGGGCCGCCGATTACGAACCTACCCGTGGGGTTCACAAAATACTTGGTGTTCTCGTCAAGCAAGTTTGCGGGGACAATCGCCTTGATAACTTTCTCGATTATATCCGCGCGGATTTGCTCTAAGGACGCGCAAGCTTTATGCTGTGACGAGACTACAACCGCGTCAACCCTTGCGGGTTTACCCTCGACATACTCGACCGTCACCTGCGACTTGCCGTCCGGTAGCAGATAATCCAACTCGCCGCTTTTGCGGACTGCGGTCAGTTTTTGTGCAAGCTTGTGCGCCAATGAAATCGGCAAGGGCATAAGCTCGGGCGTTTCGTTACAGGCGAACCCGAACATCATACCTTGGTCGCCCGCACCGGTGTCATTCGCGGACGAATTTTTAGTTTCAAGCGAGTCGTTAACCCCCATTGCAATATCGCCCGACTGCTCATCTATAGTAGACAGCACCGCGCAGGTATTGCTATCGAAGCCGTACGCGCCGTTGTCGTACCCGATGCTCTTGACGACCCCGCGCACTAACTTCGGAATATCCACGTAAGCCTTTGTCGTAATCTCGCCCATTACCAAAACCATGCCCGTAGTCGCGCAGGTTTCACACGCAACCCGCGAAAGCGGGTCTTGCCGCAAAATCTCGTCAAGCACTGCGTCCGAAATCTGGTCGCAAATCTTGTCGGGATGCCCCTCGGTGACGCTTTCTGAAGTGAAAAGTACTTTTGCCATATTTTCTCCACCATGCCGCCCCAAATCGCCGAAACTTAGAAGTCGTTTGCGGCATGGAGCAGACCTTTCTGTAATTTTCAAGCCGTTTCCTATCAAAAGGCTTGCTACTATTCAAGCCGTTCCCTGCGAACAGCTTTATTATATATATAGTATAACACAAATCCGCGCGTTCGTCAAGGAAAATTTTTCCCCACCAAAATTTGACAAACTTCGCCAAACATGCTATACTTATAAAGTCGTTGACTTCTTTCCGACGGGAGGGGGTGACATAATGACGCAATTACTTAGTTTTTTAGTGGCGGTCGCGGCGAACTTGGTGACAGAATTTGTTCGCAAGTGGTTAGACCGGCCAAAGCGCAACGATTAGCCCAAAGGTAAAGGCAAAACCGGGAGTGACAGCTCCCGGTTTTTTTCGCGAACATAAATGACGCTTACTTAGTTTTCTATTTTTAGCCCTTTCATTGTAACACATAAAAATCCATTTGTCAACCCCCAAAATTTAATCTCGCAAAAAATTTCACGGACGCGCAATGCGCGCCCCTACATTGCGCCGATTTTAAGGTCAATTCTGAATGTAGGGGCGCGCATTGCGCGTCCGTGAGTTTCACGATTAGCGAAATTCCCCACCAAAATTTCCCATTCATACTAATATCTTCAAAACGCATAATAAACAGTGAAAAACTCTTTTTCAAAAAATTTTATCAAAAGCTGAAACTTTCTGCGAAATACTCGTGACTACCACTATGTAAACGGTCAAAGTTTCCGCACATCTCGTTGAAATAACCTTGAAACTGTCGCAAAAGCAAAGAATTTCTCAGGCCTTTCACCCGCGATTAACACTATTTGTCGGTAAAATCACTGCAAAAATATCCTCGCAAAAGGTTCATAACTAACAAATTTGTGAAAATCCGCTGAAATTTCTCTGAAATTCTGTTTATTCTGACTATTGCATTTTCTGCACGGATAGGTTATAATTCAATATAAGGTGTATTGGAAATAAAAGGAAAAGTTGCCAAAATCGCAGAAGTACCTTAAACTGTAAAATAGCGACTTCAATTTTTAGACCATATTACCAAAAAACTTTAAAATTTATGGAGGAAAACAATTATGAAATTAAGAAGAATTCTTGCAGTAGTTCTTGCAGTTGCAATGGTTGCAGGATTCGCGCTTTCCGCAGCGGCACACGGTCATGGTGCCCCCGGCGGCAACAGCTTCACTTACCCCGGTATCCACATGCCCGGCTCTGACCCCCTTGACCCCGGTAACACCGAAGGTCACGCACACTTAAAAGGCCCGTGGAAAACCAACGACAGCATCGAAAACATGAGCTTTGCATGGAGACTTGCCGAACTCACAACCGACGCAATCGCGGCACGTCTTAACACTCTCACCGTTTCCGGTCGTATCAACCTCGGTGAAACCGTTCTCGGTACAAACGGCTTCTTGTATTTCGACCAACTCGGCGTTGACCAAAGAGTAGAACTCGTAGCTCTCGACGCATACGGCGAACCTCTCGATGTGTCTACAGACCTCGACCCCGTAATCGTTGAAGTTGCAAGATTCAGAGTTGACGGCAACGACGGTCTCACAATTCGTGCGGCTACAGACGTAGACATTTTTGAACAGCGTTTCTTAAGCCCGAGCAGATGTGACATCAACTCTACCGGCGGTTTCCTTGAAACAGCAGTGGGCGGCCCTTACGATGATGACCTTGCAGGTTTCCGTACCGCTCTTAATGCTGAACTTCACGGCGGTATCGTAGGCTCGACAGGCGCGGTAGGTACAGCGTTCGCAATGAACAGCGGTCTTGGTAGAACAGCACTTCCTTTCGGAAGAATCAACTACCCTGTAACCCTCGAAACCAAACCTCTCACAGGCGCACAAAGAGATGCTTACGTTGCACTCAAAGATTACCTCAAAGCATTGGCTGACGAAACAGGCGAAACTTTCGGAATCGGCGTTTTCGCTGACACCTTAAGCTTCACAGGTACTTCTTATGCCGGCGCACCCACAAGCTTCGCAGACAACACAGGTAACCCCCCTCCTCAAAATCGTATTTTGAAGAACGACGTTACCTTCCAAACAATCAGAGAAAACATGTCCGAGTCGGGAACCGCTCCCACATTCTGGGTTTATGGTAACGTAGTAAACCTTTTCTCAAACGGCGGACAAATTCAAGCTCAATTCTGGCGTCAAAGATTTGGCTCTTATGTAAACAGCCAAGGCAAATGGACTGACTTCGGTTACGATGTAGTCTATGCTGATACCAGAACAGCTTTGACTTCACAAAGCATTTATGAAATCGCAAGAGCGGCTGATGCTAACAAAAAAGCTACTCTTACTTTCAAACTTGACATGGCAGACGGAATTTATTTCGATAACGACGGCGAATTCCACACTGCTTTCGGCGCACCCGCAGGCAGCACCACAGCTCTCTCTCGTGCAGCAAGAGACACATTCATCTCCAGCCGCAGAAGCGACGGCACATGGTGGATTAACTGGAACGACGATGGTTGGAACGCTGTAAACACCAACTTTGAATGGGGCTATTCAACATTCAAGGGTATCGACGCTCCGAACTTTGAAGACTTCCGCGATGGCAGAGTTACCGAAATCACTTACGAATTTGATGCAAACACAAGAAGTTTTGACGGTCTCTTGGCTCAAATGTACAGCAACATGACATCTAAAGACAACATGAACCTGCAATATATCCACTATCTCCCCGATGAAGCTTATATTCAGTGGACTTACAACCTTGCAGGCGCAGCAGGCGGTTTCCGTTGGAACTTTGACGACTACGCAGGCATGAACTCCGGTTGGGTTACGTCTCGCGGCACAGGCAACACAGCACTCCTTATCGGTAGAGCTACTGTTACCGACATTACCCTCACCTTCTCGGGCGCAGGTTCTGCACCTTCGAGCGATGTAAGCACGGCGGCGGCACTCGCTATCCTTAAAGACGTAGCTGCAGGCGTTGCAGGTGCAAGCACAGCAGACGCACTCGCTATCCTCAGACAAGTAGCGGCTCAATAAGAGTAGCACACTTTCCACGGCGCAGGTCTTTAGAGACTTGTAATAACAAAAAAACGATGCTTTTGCCGCCCGTCTATGGGCGGGCGGCGAAAGACATACTAACATTATAAACTTGGAGGTTTATCTAATGAAAAGATTTGTACAAATAGTTGCTATAGTAGCTGCTTTATCTCTCTTTGCTATCGGTGCATCTGCACTCACAGCAACCGGCCCGACAACCGCTAACGTAGGCGATTCGATTACAGTAACCGTTTCCACCGCAGACGCGGGCGACATCAATGGCGTACTCGTAGTTACCACTTCCGGCGCAGTATTCACACGCGCAACAGGCCAAAACGGCGTTTCTGCTGTAGGCAATGTTGACACAGGCAGAGTTGCACTTGCAGGCGTAGACGTTGAAGCGGGCGCAATCGTAACCCTCAACTTTGAAGTACTCGGCGACTTCTCAATCCAAGTAGCAGGCGCAGAAGACTTTGCTGACATTTCAACAATGACAGTAAGCGGCACAGCAACAGAACTTCCCTCTGAACCCGGAACACCCGTAGGCCCGACAACCCCCGGTAACGAAAACCCGAAAGCCGGCGTAGCACTTGCAATCGTTCCCGCTCTCGTAGCAGGCGCAGCAGTAGCAGTAGCACGCAAAAGAAAGTAATTGGCACCTTAAAAGGTCCTAAATAAACAAGAAACGGCTTCGGCCGTTTTTTGTTATGCCGCCCCTCCACCGGCCCCGGAAGCTTTTTCTTTTTTTGTATATTTTGCCTATAGACAACTTGAAATTTTCATGCTATAATAATAGTACTACATAAAAGGGGGAGCAAAAAATGTCAAACGAGGAAAAAATCCTATCGCTATTAACCACAATGGACACGCGCCTGACCGAAATGGACACGCGCCTGACCGCCATGGAATCGGCTATTGTCAAGATTAATACAAGACTTGACAATATTGAGGAAGACATACGGGGTATAAAGGAAGAAATTGTCGTAATTAACGCAAGACTTGATGCCTTAGAAGAAAAGGTAGACTATCTTGTTGAAAGTGACGAAAAGCTACTCTCGAACATGAACCTTGTCTTGGAGTGGATTGATGTTTCTCAAGATGTAGTCGGAGTAAAATTAATTTCGTAATTTTTCAATTAATTTTACCGTAAATTTCATATAATAAAAAACTCTCGCCGGTTAACAATAAAAACGGCGAGATTTATTTTCGCTTAAAATAAAATTAAAATTTATAAAACGAAAGGCGAAACAAATATGAAAAAGTTTATTATATGTACGTTTACGGCGTTGTCGCTTTGCGTGCTTGTGCTCGGCGGATGCGCGCGTGGGACAGTCGGCGGAACGAGAGGGACAGCACGCGGTGCGGCTGAAAATATTACCCGCGGTGCTGAAAATGTAGCAGACGGCGTAACCCGTGGTGCTGAAAATATAGTCGGTAATAACCGCGACAATTCAGCTTACGGCAACGCCGCTCACGGAATAGTCCGCGACAACGGGCGCGGCGCAGAACGCGGCACTTATGACACCGTTCGCGATGGCGATTACAACAGAAACAACCGCACAGGAAACACAGGCGTTAGGGGCGCAACCGGCACAAACCCTAACACCCGTACCGGCAACACCGGCACAAACCCTAATCGCGGTATCAACCACAACAGCGTTACCCGCCAAAACCAAAGCCTTAATGAAATGCCCGAAATTATTAACAAAGACGGCGATAACACAGTTGAAAACAATACGCTGAACAGTATGGAAATCATCGACAAAGACACCGGCGAAATTATTCAAAATCAAGGCAGCTTGAACAACCAGAACAGCCAAGGCAATCAGAACAACCAAGGCAACCAGAACAACCAAGGCAACCAAGGTAATCAGAACAATCAAGGCAATCAGGGCAACCAAGGCAACCAAGGCAACCAAGGCAACCAAAACAACAGCATTATCGAAAACTCCCGCCCCCAAGACCAAACCATCGTCCGCGAAAACCACAGGTCTCACAGGGGCGACAACGTCTCGAGCCACAACCTCGAGGGGAATCGTGGCGGTCGGCGTTACGAGCATAATAATTCCGAGAACCGCATAAACCGCGATGACGACAGGGTTTTCGGCGAGGGCGGCAGACGCGGTAATCGCAATACCGAAGAAGGCACAGTAAGGGCAAGGCGCACCGACGAAGGTACACGTCGCAATCGCACCACCGACGACGAAACTACTCGCGGCACTCGCAGAAATCGCACCGATGAAGAAGGCACACGCGGTACTCGTCGCAATCGTACCGAAGAAGGTACACGCAGAAATCGCACCACCGATAACACCACTCACACCAATGAAAACGCAACAGTACGCAACAACGAAAACACCACAGCACGCAATCATGGCGGCAACGCCACCGGCACAACAGGCGGCGCAGTACAAGGCGCGCACGGCACAAACAACAATACAAACCACAACACAGGCACAATTCGCAACACCGAACACGGCGTAACTCGTCATGGCGAAACAGGCGGCGCAGTACGCGGCGCGACAGGCGTTAACGAATCCGCAGAGGCAAGACGTGATGACCGTAACCCCGCCACAGGCGCAGGTTTCGGGCTTTTCGAGCTTGCAGCAGTCGGAACGACAATGCTTGGTGCGGCGGCTCTCGCGGGGGGCAAAAGGCGTCGTTAGGCAGGAATCGTGATGAGAATTATGTTGTAGGGGCGGGCATTGCCCGCCCGTAATGTTTATAAAACGACAATGTTTATACGAACATTGCCCGCCCGTAATGTTATAAAACGACAATGTTTATACGAACATTGCCCGCCCGTGATTGTTATAAAACGACAATGTATATACGAACAATGGGCGGGGATTTTGTTATAAAACGACATTTTTATACAAACAACGGGCGGGCAATGCCCGCCCCTACAATTGGGTTCTTATACAAATATCCATTAAAATTTAGTGTTAATCCGCTCTCCGGTCAGCCGAAATTACCTCCGGAATCTTCTTTAATTTTTGCAAAATACTCGCCAACTGCTCGACATTTGCAATCTCGACACTGCCATTAATGCAGGCGTTGCCGTTAGGCAGGGTCTTCATCGACATCTCGCTGAATTGCAGCCGATTTGAGGTAATCACGGTGGAAATATCGGCGAGTGCGGCGTTGCTCTCGGCGATAATCTCGACCGCCGCCCTGTAATACATATCATCGCTTGCCACCCACTCAACCTTGTGCCAGCGGTCGGGTTCTTTGTCAAGTTTCACATTGGCACAGCTTTTTTTGTGTACAGAAGTCCCAAACCCGCGTGTCTCAAACCCGATAATCTCGTCCCCGGGGAGCGGTGTGCAACACTGCGCGAACCGCACTTGTATATTTTCCTCCCCGTCCACAAGCACGCCCCGCGCCTGCTTTTTCGCCACGTGTGTAACAATATTCTCGGCAATATCGGCGGCAGGGCGAGTTTCTTGACTTTCCAAATACAGCTCCTTCGCCCGCATGAGAATCTTCGCAATCGAAATCCCGCCATACCCCGCAGAAGCGTAGAAATCATCTAACTTTTCAAAGCGGAAGGCTTTCGCCGTCTGCTTCAAAAGCGCGTCCTCAAGCGGTATGCTGTTGCGCTTGAACCCGCCCTCAATCAAGGCTTTGCCGAGTTTTATGTTTTCGGGGCGAGATTGCTTTTTGAACCATGCGCGGATTTTCGACTTGGCTTGGTTGGTTTTCGCAATCGTCAGCCAGTTGCGATTCGGGCCGTAGACACTTGAGTTGGTGGTTTGTATTTCGACAACGTCCCCGGTGGACAGCACGGTGTCAAACGAGACTACGCTACCGCCGATTTTCGCGTGGGTCATTTTGTTGCCGATTGCAGAGTGTATAGCATACGCAAAGTCGATAATGGTCGAGCCGAGCGGCAAGGTAATCACGTCCCCCCGCGGCGTGAACGCGTAGACATCGTCGGACGACAGGTCGGTTTTAATGGCCTCGGCAAGCTGTTGAATGTCGTCGGCCTCTTGCTGTTGGTCGAGGATATTCCGCAGAAATTCCAACTTGTTATCGTGTGCGGTCTGGCTTTTTTTGCCGCTTCTGCCAACTTTGAACTCCACGTTCATCTTATACTTCCAGTGTGCGGCAATGCCATATTCGGCGATATTGTGCATATCTTTTGTACGAATCTGCACCTCAAACGGCACGCCGTCCTTACCCATCACGGTATTGTGCAAAGACTGATAGCGATTAGGTTTGGGGGTACCTATGTAGTCCTTAAACCGGTCGGGCAACGGCCGATACATCTCGTGAATAATCCCGAGCGTGTAATAGCACTCGGTAGAGGTATTGACGATAATCCGCACTGCATAAAAGTCAAATATCGCGTCTAAAGGCTTGTTGCCGGTGTAGTGTTTTTTGTAGATACTATATACGCTTTTCACCCGCCCCTCGATAATCGGGTTGATGTCTTTGATTTTCTCATATATAAATTTTTTCACCCGCTCAATTGAGAAGTCACATTCTTCCTTGCGCTTGGTAATCATCGCCGAAATCTCCTCAAAACCGTACGGGTCTAAGTATTTCAGCGACAGGTCTTCCATCTCGACTTTGAGGGTATTCATGCCCAACTGGTGGGCGAGCGGGGCGTAAAAGTTCATGGTCTCGAGGGCGTTTTCGCGTTGCTTATGGGGCGGGCTGTATTCGAGGGTTCGCATATTATGCAGGCGGTCGGCAATTTTGATGAGCATAACCCGCACGTCCTCCGCCATAGCAAGCAGGATTTTCTGAATATTAATGGCGTGTTCGTCTTCTTTGGAAGTATCGAGCGGAACCATGCCTATTTTGGTGACACCGTCTACTAATTTTGCAACGGTCGGCCCGAATTGCCGCTTCAAGTTCTTCAAAGGCACATTGCAATCCTCGACAACATCGTGCAACAGCGCGGCAACAACCGTCTCGGTGTCCATATTCAAATCCACAAGTATACAAGCCACCGCAAGCGGGTGCGAAATAAACGGCTCACCCGAGCGGCGCATCTGCCCCTCATGGGCCTCACTCGCCAGCGCATACGCCGCCATTATCACATCGACTTCATAACCGTTTTTGTTCTTGTTATCGTCGTCGATTTTAGATTTTAGAGTTTCGATTGTGTAAGTCACGTAATCACCTCCGGTGATAATGCAGAAATAATAATGCAGAATGCAGAAATAAATGTAATTATTATGTACATATCCGTCGGAAAACGACCTTGAAACTAAATTATCAAGTACATATCCGTCGGAAATAAGCTTTGTATGTCGCTTATTTCTGCATTCTGCATTCTGCATTCTGCATTACCTATAGGGTCGCCAAACCTTTCATCCTCTTTAGAACCGCCGCATCCTCCACATCAACCTTCCCCGAAACAGGCAGTAACTCCACGCCGCCGACTGCGGCGTTGTAGCTGATAAGTTTCAGCTCGGCTAATACGTCAAGTGCGATTTTGAATTTGCAGTAGTTGATGTCGGCAATCTTGAGAAAAAGCTTGTCGGCGGTAAGCCCGCCCGATTCTCTGATTGCGCCGTAAATAATTTTCAAGTCGGCTTTGTCGGGGAAGGCGCGGGTGGCTAAGTTACTGCTGATTTTCTCGCCCCTGACAAGGCTCTCGTAAGCCTGCAACGCCGCGAAGTGCCGCTCCTGCACCAACCCGGCAGGGCGAATGTCTTTCAACTGCGCCGAAACGCTCCGCGTACCGAGGTACTCGTTTATGTCAAGGGTGACAATCACGTCCACCGCTTGATTTATATCATACAGAAAATCGCTGTAACCGCAATTGAAACACAAGACTTTCTGGGTGAAATTGCTCGATTCAAGCCTTACGTTAAAGGTCAAAAACTTGCCGTCTTTGAGGGGCTTTTTTGAAACGATTACGCAGTTTTGCAGCAGGAACAGCGGCACAGGATTCTCCTCGCCGAAAGGTGCAAGAATCTTCAAACCCGCAACATTTTCAAGGCTCAAATCCGCTTCCCGAACGACTTTATCAATACTAAGACTATCAAGCGGCATTACCGGAAAATGCTCGGCGCAGTAGGTTTTAATCATCGCGGAAAGCTCGGCGAGATTCTCACTTTTGGCGGTGAACCCGGCGGCTTTTTCGTGGCCGCCGAATTTGTCGAGCAGCGGCTTGCAATGTTCAAGCATTGGCACGAGCGGGAATCCCGCAACGCTCCTCGCACTCGCCCGCAGTGCAACCCCGTCGTCGGCGATTACAATGCTCGGCTTGCCCCACTTTGTCATAATCCGCGAGCTGACAATACCGATTACGCCGTTGTGCCAATCGTCCCCGCGCAAAATCAGCACCCGCTCACTAAGCAAATGCGGGTTCTCGCCGAAGTATACATCGGCTTTCTCCAAGATTTCATTCTCGGTATCGCGGCGTGTGTTGTTCAAGGTTTGCAACTCGTTAGCGCGCAATTCCGCCAATTCCTCGCTCTCCGACAACAGCAACTCCGCGGCCTTGTCGGCATGCGCGAAACGCCCCGCCGCGTTAATTCGCGGGCAGACGGTGAAAGAAAGTGCATTGGCGGTCAAGCGATTTTCGTCGTCGTCCTCGTTCAAGAACCCGCACTGCCGCAATAATTTATACAAGCCGATATTTTCGGTGAACGGCAGGATTTCCAAGCCCTGTTTTACGATAGCGCGGTTCTCACCGTCCAGCGGCACAACGTCCCCGATAGTCCCGATTGCCGCCAAGTCCGCGAACTGCTCCATTACCCCGTCTATATCTTCCTCAATCGCCATAATCAGTTTCAGTATTACGCCGCACCCTGCGAGATTTTTGCAGGGAGACGTATCATCGGGGCGTTTCGGGTTGACAATTGCGTCGGCTTGCGGGGTGATTTCGGGTACAGTGTGGTGGTCTGTAATAATCAGCTTTACGCCCTTTTCCTTGATAGCCCGCGTTTCTTCAACCGCGCTAATCCCGTTGTCAACGGTGATAATCAGCTCGGGTGTCATGTCAATCAGCTTGTCAACTGCCGCCGCCGTCAGCCCGTAACCCTCATCACGTGAGGGAATCAGCCAATCGACCTCGCCGCCCTGCGCCGTGAGGTAGCGGTAGAGCATGACCGTAGCAGTCACACCGTCACAGTCGTAGTCGCCGAAGATGACGATTTTGTCGCCGTTGATTAACGCCGTCTTGATAATCTCGGCGGCCTTTTGCATGTCGGCAATTAACAGCGGGTCGGAAATTTCGCAGTCGCTTGAAAAATCCGCAGATTTCCCGCGTGCCGCAAGCACTTTCGCGGCTAATGGCATGTCGGAAATGTCGGTAGTTTTAGGTAAATTCCAGTACTTCAATATTTCTTTACCCCCTGCATGAACATCATCGCCGCAAAGAAGAATAGGTTGTACAGGATTACCCCGGTTGGCGATAGGGCGTTCATCGCCGCCGCATCCGCTACGAGCGTCAGTATCACCGCCAAAACAATCGCCAACAGCAACCCCATAAACACCGCCGACGATGATAACACAATACTGTGCATAATCTTTTTAGCGGTGACAAGCGCGCTCGAAAAGGACGAGACCGTCCCGATACAGGCCACGCCGCCGTCCCCGCGTGAGGCGTACTTAGTGCAATCGTCAAATTTCGCGTGCAAATCAAAGGGTATAACTTTCAAAGTCTCGGGTGCAAGCTCGAACGACTCCGCCAAAGAGTTGACCGTCACGAGCGAATCGCGGGTGCGGATAATCAGCGAGATTCCCTGCCGTTGCAGTGTCTGCAATGCCTCCATAATCTGGCTGTTCGGGACTAATTTCAGAAAGAACATCGCGATTATCTCCCCGCCGACCGCCAAATAGATTACGTCCCCGAGTTTGCGAGTGTACTTTTGTTCCTGCTTGATACCGGGGATTTTTATGCCGTGGTGCTTCATCTGGTCGCGGTTGCCGAGCATTGCCCGCTTGTTGCCGGTCCACCCCGAGATGCCCATGTTGACCTCGTATATGCAGTTTTCTATGTTGTAGAGCATGTCGTTCCTGCCCGCGATTACATCGTAGAACATCGGGGTGAGTATCGAGCCGCTTTTGATTGCAAGGCTTGCCGCGATGAGAAGGGCTTCATCAATGGCGAACTGTGAGAGCGAATTATCATCTTGGCAGCGTTTCACGCCCCGCAAATCCACGCTCCCCGCCGGGAACAGCAGTGACGCGTCAAGCAGTACCGAGTTTACCTTTGCGAACTTCTCCGACGCCGCGTATCCCAAAACCACCGCGTCCTCCTTCGCCAACGCCTTTGAGGCGCGATTGAGCGGATTATTCACGAGGAACATAATCGACAACGGCGACAGTGCGAGTAAAACGGCATTCGCGGCGGTCAACGCCCAGAAGATATTTCGGGCGAGCGGCGGTGCTAATTCGGGGCCTTGTTGCAGGCTGTACGGGAAGAAATACGCGCCGATTCCGACTACAAACGCCGCGCCTAAAGCTGCGGGTGCAAGGTACTTGCAAAGCTGGTCGGCCTTGTCGTTGCAGTAGCTGTTTTTTAGGAAGTCCGCCAAAAACTCCGTCTTCCTCATAGACGACAGCACGGGCATTTCGTACAACACGCCCTTAGTAAAGGCGCGTGTCAAGGCCTCGTCCTCGATAATATTGGCGAAATGCTTGGTCTTGTCCCCGCTTATGAACTTGAAATTGCGTTTTGCGCGGGACATCATCATAAGCTTGCCCATCGTGTTAAACAGCAAGCCGAACAACCCGCCCGCTATAAATATATTCGCGACACCGTGCTGAAGATGCCCTGTGCCGTTGAGTAGCGGCACTGCGCTGATGATTGAGGCGACTGCGGGTATGGCGCAGAGGGAGTCACAGTCGGCCTTGCCCGTGAAAAAGTTAATCAGCCCGCCCCGAACTACAGTTGCCGAGACTAACACGCCGAGTACCCCCAAACCGATATTGATAAAGAGATACCCCGTGACGTCCCAGTGCTTGTCCAAGAACTTTATATCAGTGCCGAGTATATTATACGCCATGTTTATGCCCATATCGCTTGTGAACGCCAATAGTGACGCGAATCCCGTAATCAACAGCAGGATTATGAAGCGGATTTTGAGGCCTTTGTGGGAATGGTCTAAGTCGGCGTGGATTTGCCCGCCTTTGCCATAATCTCCGTAGTCATTGTAATCGCCGTCTCCTTGTTCATCGTCCTCGTAATAATTCGGGTCTTTGCCGTCCTCAATATCTTCAAGGACGAAGTCGCGAATTTTGCGTTTGCGCTTACCCGCAAGGTCGTAGACTTTCTGCTGTGCAATCTTAGGGTCGCCCGTGAGCGATAGAGATGTGTCTAAAATTTGCTTCTTGTAATTTATATTAAGCCCGTGTGGGGCAATATTCGGCAGGTTCTGATTCGGGTCTATCTTGTCGGAGGTGACGGTTCTGTAGGCGGCGACGTCGCTGTCGCGTTTCTTCTGTATAGCCTTGTTCAAGGATTCAATCAGCGCGGTGTTACTGCGGCGCGCCTTCTCGCTCAACCCTTGGGCATCGGCGATTGCTCCGGTGTTGCTGAGTGATGACTTGTCGGATTTTGCAGGTTCAGCGGGTGTTACGGGGGGGTCGGGTACAGGCGGTGTTGTCGGAATATACTCCTTGACAATCTCGGTAGTCGGCACGACTTCTTGGTTCTTATCAGCCATTTTGCCCGCCAATTTACGCAGGTCGCCCTCCGCAATGCCTTTGGTGTCACCCGAAAGGCGGGAGAGCGGCTTTGCGGGTTTTGACGCCTTTGAAATCTCGGCAATCTCCTCAAGGTTTGCAATCGCGGCGGTGTCACCGAAAGTCAAGAGCGGGTCAATATTATCGACTTCCGAAGTATCAACATCGCCATTCGCCGCCGCCATGACATCGTATGGATTGAGCGAGTCGATTTGCTCGAGCGGCTTTTCGAGCGACATATCCCGCTCCAAAATAGCCTCCCCACGCTTTTTCAACGCCTCATCCACTGGGGAGGGCGCGGGTTTAAGCTTTTCAAGCACCTGCGTAATCTCAATCTTCGGGAACTCAAACGCGGCGGCATCCTCGTCACTACTGCCAATCGAGAGTGCCTTGCCGCGATTGGGTTTTGCAGTATCGGACGGCGCAGATTGCACAGGTGGCGCAGACTTTTCAGATGGGGCAGACTTTTCAGATGGGGCAGTCGGCGCAGACTTAGTAAAAGACTGCGCGGAATCCGCCTTCGGGTCGTCTATAATAGGCTTTGGCGGCACATATTTCTTTTTGAACAGGACAATATCCTCGGTCTTGTCCTCAACGACTTCGCGTTTGCGGGGTTTTTGGGGTTTGGCCTTTGCGGGTTTGTCGGGCTTTTCGGGTTTGGGAGTTTCTTCGAGTTTTGGGGGTTTGGTTTTTGCGGGCTTTTCGGGTTTTTCGGGTTTGACTTTTGGGGGTTTTTCGGGCTTTTCGGGTTTGACTTTTGCGGGCTTTTCGGGTTTAGTGAGTTTGTCGGACTTGTCGGGTTTAGAAAGTTTGTCGAATAGTGCAGACTTTGGGGGTTTTGCGGACTCGTCCGATTCGCGGGCAGGCTTCGCCCGACTGTCGATTATTTCAAGGACGGCAGTCTCGGAGTATTTATGTTGAGCGGCTTTGTCGGGTTTTTCCGACTTTTCCATAAGTATCTTGTCAATCTCGGTCGGCTCGCCGCCGCGCTTATTATCGACCTCTAAAAGAATATCGTCTATCGAGAATTTATCGCTCACCTAATAATTCACCCCTCTTTGTTAATGCAGAAATAATAATGCAGAATTGATGTTAATGCAGAAATAATAATGCAGAATGCAGAAATAATTAAATCCAAAAGTTGTTTTCCGTCGGAAATAAACGTAGTAATTACATTTATTTCTGCATTCTGCATTCTGCATTCTGCATTATTTCCCGCTGTCTTTGTACTTCATACATCAAAACCCCGCCGCAGACCGATGCGTTCAGGGAATTTATTTTGCCGCGCATGTCAACGGCTATGACGACGTCGCAGGCCTCTCTGACCAACCGCCGCAGTCCACTGCCCTCCGAGCCGATTACAAGGCATGTCCCGCTTGTGTAATCCTGCTTGCGGAACGGCGTGCCGTCGGCCTCTGCGCCGTAAACCCAGACCTTGTGCTGTTTCAGCTTGTTCAAGGCATCGTTCAAATTATCGACCCTGCAAATTTTCAAGTGGCTTGCCGCGCCCGCCGAGGTCGAAAAAACCGTGGAATTAACCTGCGCGCTCCTGCGTTTGGGTATAATCAAGCCGTCCGCGCCCGCCGCCTCTGCCGTGCGGATTAGCGCGCCGAGGTTGTGCGGGTCGGTGATTTCGTCGGCGGCGATTATGAACGGCGCAGTGGCTTTGTCTCGCGAGACCGCGATAAGTTGCTCAAGCGTGGCGTATTCGATTGCGGGGATTGTTAGGAGGATGCCGCCGTGATTTTTGGGTTGGCTGTCGGTTTTGTCGGGAGCACTCGCGGGGTGCTTGCCGCCGTTTCCGGGCGCACTCGCGGGGTATTTGCCGCCATTGCCGGAAACACTCGCGGGGTATTTGCCGCCGCCACCCCCACATAAAGCGTCCAACTTCGCGTTGTCGCAGTCCTTCACGACTGCACCGCGCTCTTTCGCGAGTTTAATATGCCGCGAAAGATTATGCACGCCTTTTGCCACATAAAGCGTGTCAACCGCCTTACCCGACAAGAGATATTCAAGAACGGCGTTTTTGCCGTAAATTATATTGTCGTTTTCCATAAATTTAAGTATAGCATAAAATTCTTGACAAGTCAATCGGTTTTTGGTAATGTTTATTATACTTATGCAATTGCCAATGTACAATATGTAGGGGCGGGCTTCCATGCCCGCCCATCAACAATTTTCTAATTATCAACTGTCCATTGTCAATTCTCAACTGTCAATTACCAAAACCCCCGCCCAAAAAGGCGGGGGTTATTTGTGTTTTTTCCTCGATGATTCTAAGTCCAAAAGCGTCAATACGACACATTTTCCGTGTTCGTCAAGTGTCCTGAATTTTTCGATGAATTTTTGTTCATTTTCGCTAAAAAGAAATAGGTTTTTGTTACTTCTGCCGAGAATAAAATCCACAGTTACGTGGTAAAAATCAGCCAAAATACAGAGAGCTTCGTGCGACATTTGCCGCTTATTTATCTCGTAAGCCGAATACGCCGCACGCGTTATATTCAGTACCTGTGCGACTTCGTCTTGCCTTAGCCCGTGAAACTCCCTCAACTCCCGAAGCTTCTTATACACCAAAATCCCCCCACCCCCCTTGTACACTTTTCAGTATACACCAATCGAGAGCGCGGGGCAATTAAATCAACTGTACGACACATATATTATATTTTAACTCTTGACATTGTGTCTATATGTTGCTATAATTAGAGTAGGCGATGATAAAATTTGAAAGGGGTTTTAATTATGTGGGTTGTTTTGTTGTTGATTGTTGGGGTGGTGGTTGTTGTTGTCTGTGTGTCAAATGCGAGGAAGAAAAAGGCTGTTGAAATACTGCAAGGCAGCATTGCCGCAGACATATCAAAAGAGATAAAAGCCGAATTAGAAAAGAAAGGATATACCGTTAGAGAAAACAAGCCAAATTTTAGCATGGGCTGTGCATATGGAACTATGATTGTTTCTGAAAGCGGGAAATATATTGGTGATATAATTTATGACGGAATGGCAAGCTATAGAGCGTGTTTATACCCCTTTCTTTTTCCATTATGGAAAAAGAATACGGGGATTAGCCACCTTCGCGGTGAGTGGTATTTTGGTATAAATTTTAGCGAAAGAGATGTGTTTTTGAAATCTTCTGTCCCTTCAAAAACCGAGCCGGAGTGGTTGAAAATCGCCGGGTATATGTTAGCAAGCGAGTTGCGGTCTTATGGCGTCGCCCTAACACAGCCCGCTTGGATTTCTGAGATGGGGTTTCCCGAAGCTGTTGAATACATGAATACTATATTTGGTTGATGTGTCGTGTAGGGGCGGGCAGTGCGCGCCCGCATAATCCACCGAAACGAGGCGCGATGTTTTGTAGGGGCGGGCTTCCATGCCCGCCCGATAATTCGGCGTTGTTTGCGGGCGGGCATGGAAACCCACCCTACAATTCAATTTTGCACAACCCGCTATCATGCGGGCGAACGCAGTTCGCCCCTACCACATTGATAATTATTAACAACACGAAAATTATTGCACCACGTAGGGGCGAACTGCGTTCGCCCGTAATGCCCACGGTTCGCCCGCAAAGCCCCCGCGTTTCGGTCAATTCATGCCGTTTGTAAATTTTATTGTAGGGAACGGTTCATAACCATTCCGTCCTATAAATCGCACGGACTTTCGGAATGGTTGCGAAATTGCAGGGATTTGCGGAATTGTTAAAAACCGTTCCGTTTATGGGTCGCTGAAACATTCGGAACGGTTACGAACCGTTCCCTACATAACACCGCGCCGCGTTTCGGGGGATTTGCGGACGCGCAATGCGCGGCCCCTACGGTTGATGATGTTTTGTAGGAATAGACCGCGTCCTCGGTCGTCCTTGGATTTCGCTGTTGCCTGTATTTTTAACGGTGCAGGGGCGGGATTCCCGCGGTTCGCCCGTGGGTTTGCCGCGTTTGCGTGAATTTGCGGACGACCGAGGGCGGTCGTCCCTACAGCAAATTTTTCAACCGCCGAAAAACATTGTCGCGTTGTAAACCATTCAATCGGAAAACCGTCGCGGAGCGACACCACAATTGTCCATTGTCCATTGTCAATTATCAATTCTTCGTCCCCTTCCTAACCACCAAAACACCCCCCAGCACCAACAACACAACCCCCACCACAATCAACACCGTACTCAACACCCCGCCCAAAAACGGCGCACTCGCGGTCGGCGATTCGGGTTGAAAGTCGGGCGACGATTCGGTGTCGCTCGGGTCGGGTTGCGATTCGGTGTCGCTTGGTTCGGCGGGCGGGTCGTTTGCGGCATTGTCAACGCCGCCTACCTCGCCGCTTGTCTCGACTTCGGCGGCCTCAAATGCAGGTGCTTCCGTGACCGGCCCGACCGGCTTGCCCGCCGCGTAAGATTCCGCGTTCGCCTCTGAGCGGAAGACGCTTGTTTTCAAGTTATCGGGTGTAAACCCCGCCAAAAATGCCTGTTCTGCGGCACTCAAACCGCTTGAAAAGTAGTTCTCAATGTCGAAATCTGCGCCATTCAAAACCACATCAATCATCGCGAATAATTTTGCCAAATCGGCGGCAGTCGTGGTGTGGAACGCCATTGTGTAGTTGATTGCAAGGTTGTCTTCGATGTCGAGCAGCTCGAACACAGGCTCTGCCAACTCGTGGGTGTAGGTCGCGCCGGGCGTTCCAACCCAGTTGTTATCGACTTCGGAGTGTATGAACAACAGGCGGTTCTCGGCGGCAGTTAACCCCGCCAAGAAATGTGCATCTACAGGCAATGCCCAAAACTTGTCGGGTGCGCCCCCGAACAGCTTGAAAATATTGTTGACCCAGCTCCCCGCCGCATCGCCCGAAAGCGAGTCGATTGTCTGCCGCCCGCTGAACCGCACGGCACGCTGTACGCCGTTCGGGTCGCCCTCGAGTTCGGGCAGGAGATAAAATATCAGGCCGTTTGAATCATACCGCCACATGTGCGCCCCGCCTGTACCCGAACAGGAGGGAAATGTGACCGCAAATCTATCCTCAAAAGCCCCCGTAACCATCGCCGCCTTGCCCCACCGCGAGTTGCCGTTGATTATCGAGATTGCCATGTTGAGGTTAAGCTCGGCCGCCGCGCCGCTTTCGAGCGCGTCCAACACCTTGCTCGCCCCCCATGCCAACGCCATTAAGTTACCGGTTTGTGTGTCCCAAGTATCACCATAGGGATACAGGTCGTAGAAGACGCCGTCCCGCGGCGACACCGTCTCGGTTGCAACCGTACCCGGCATTATCCGAATCAGCGCATACCCCTGCTCCAGCGCGTAACTCTCGCCGCCCATGCCCCAAAACAGCACAAAGAACGGATAACCCTCGGCGGGCGCGGGAGTATCGGGCAGGGTGATACTAACATCAAAACTTGCGGCCGCCGTCTCGTTTGCAATATTCACAGTCATGGAAGTTTTATCGGCGTTTATTTCATACCCGACAAAATCGTCCTCGCCCCCGCGAAAAGGCCCGTACATGTAATACTCGAGCAACCCGCGCAACTCCCCGCGCCGCTCATTCCACTGCGCCGCCGTAGTAATCGGCGTGCCGTCGTACATGGTCAGCAAATCCGGCGGCAAATCCTGCCGTTCAAGGTCGAAGGGGTGGGGGTAAGGCGCGGGGGTGTCTGTTTCTGCACTTGCGGCGAACGTCAAGTTGAGCAAAAGCGCGGCGATTGCCACGAGGGGGAGTAGTTTTTTCATGTGGAATCCTTTCTGTTGGGGTGTTGGGTTTTTGTTTATATTATAGCATGGTTTTGCGGGGGGTGTCAAGGTTTTGGCGTGATTTGCACGAAGAAGTCTGTAGGATTACAATAGAAGTGTTACACTTCACAAAAAAAGAATAGCGGAAAAAGGAAACCTGTGTTACAGTTATAGTTGCTAAACAAAAAAGGAACAGGGAGGTTTCCAAAACCCGC
>WRMK01000012.1 GCA_009777155.1 Oscillospiraceae bacterium | reverse complement strand
AAGTGTCCGCGCCCGACTTGCGGGGCATGTGGGGCTTTGCGCCGATGCCCGGTACGGTCATGGAAGACGGCAGTATTAACGCAATTGCGGCGACACAAGCGGGTGCGTCGATTATCATGAGCATGTCGAAAAATATCCCCGCATCGTGGGAGTTCTTGAAGTGGTGGACTTCCGCCGATACCCAGACACAATTTGGGCGGGAGATGGAAAGTCTCATGGGTGCGGCGGCGAGAATCCCGACTGCGAATCTTGAGGCCTTTAATAATCTGCCGTGGCCGACCAATGATTTCAACTCCCTGTCGGAGCAGTTCAGTCGGATTAAAGGCATACCGCAGGTACCGGGCGGGTACTTCACGTTCAGGAATATCAACAACGCTTTCTACAGCGTGACCACGCCGCTGACCGACCGACCCGCGAGTGCCAAAGAAATGGCGTCACCACGCGAGGAATTAACCAACAAAGTAATTTTAATTAACGACGAAATACGATACATGCGCGGCATTTTCGGATTACACCAGTACGAAGAATAGACAATTCGGATAATGCCAACAAGTTCAAGGAGGATATAGCCACATGAACCCTGCAACAACCAAACCGGACAACGAGTTCAAAGAATCTTTCGGGCAGTACATGAAAAAACACAACGCCTCCTATATAATGTTGGCGCCGTACTTCACTTTTTTCACACTGTTCACGGTTTTGCCTGTTATTGCATCTTTAGGACTAAGTCTTACCCACTTTAACATGCTCGAAATGCCGCAGTGGGTTGGCTGGAGCAATTACACCCGTCTCTTGCTTGAAGACGACTTGTTCCTGCTTGCATTTAGAAACACCATGATATTCGCGCTGATTACGGGGCCGGTAAGCTATATTTTGTGCTTGCTGTTCGCGTGGATTATCAACGAGTTTCAAGGGAAAATGAGGGCGTTTTTGACGCTGATTTTCTACGCGCCGTCCATCAGCGGGCAAGCGTTCATGGTGTGGGGGCTTATCTTGGCGGGCGACCGTTACGGGTACTTGAACGGCCTATTGATTCGCATGGGGTTCATGCAGGAGGCCATTCTGTGGATGCGTACCGAGAAATACGTCCTGCCTGTGCTGATTGTGGTGCAGTTGTGGTTGAGCTTGGGTACCGGCTTCTTGGCGTTCATTGCGGGACTGAAAACCGTTGACAAGTCGCTGTATGAGGCGGCGGCTGTGGACGGGATTAAGAACCGTTGGCAGGAGCTGTGGTTTGTGACACTGCCGGCAATGCGGCCGCAGTTGATGTTCGGGGCGATTATGCAGATTACCCAGTCTTTTGCAGTCGCCGATATTTCAATCAACTTAGCCGGCAATCCGTCTGTAAATTATGCAGGTTCGACGATTGTCACCCACCTGCTCGACTACGGCGCGGGTGAGCGGTTCGACATGGGTTACGCCGCCGCGATTGCTACCGTGTTGTTTATACTTATGGTAGGTACTAATAAATTAGTTCAGCGACTGCTGAAGCGAGTTGGAAAGTAGGAGTTGGAATATGAGTGAAAACACTGTTGCTACTGTAGAAATTGAAGAAACAGAAGTTGCGGAAAACAGAATCAGAGAGCCGAAGCCGCTTAATCAGTCGAGGCTAAAGCGGCTGTTCCACCGTGAGCGGCGCATTAACCGTTCGGCGGCGGGCAACGGGCTGTTGTTTGTGCTGATGGCGATTTGCGGGGCGTTCATGGCGTTGCCTTTGGTAATGGTCGTCAACAACGCGCTCAAACCGATTGACGAGCTGTTGCAATTCCCGCCGCGAATCTTCGTGCGTAACCCCACATTCGAGAATTTCAGCGAGTTGTTCTACATGCTGAGTGAGTCGTGGGTTCCGTTTTCGCGGTACATACTCAACACCATTATCATCACCGGCTTTGGCACGGTGGGGCATGTAATTTTCGCGTCACTCGCCGCCTACCCGCTTGCAAAGCACGACTTCAAAGGCAAGAACATGCTGTTCTCGATGGTAATCCTGTCGATGATGTTCTCGTGGCAGGTTACGCAAATTCCCAACTACATGATAATCACTTGGCTCGGCATGAATAATACCTACCTCGCGCTGATTCTGCCCGCGACTGCGTTCGGCATGGGGCTGTATCTTATGAAGCAGTTCATGGAGCAGATTCCCGACTCGCTGATTGAGTCGGCGCGATTGGCAGGGGCGAACGAGTTCATGATTTTCTGGGTCATAATTATGCCCAATGTAAAGCCTGCATGGTTGACACTCGCAATCTTCCAGTTTCAACAGATGTGGGCGCAGACCGGGCATTTGTTCCTGCGTAGTGAGGAGCTTCGCCCGTTGCAGTATGCGATGCAGTTTATTACACTCGGCGGCGTCGGGAGGGCAGGTGCGGCGGCGGCGGTTGCGTTTATGTTGGCGGCTGTGCCTATAACCTTCTTCCTGCTGTGTCAGTCGAGGATTCTTGAAACGATGACGACTTCGGGTATGAAAGATTAAGGGGGGTTACTTGTGAGAAAATTACTGTACTTTTCAGTTATAATGCTGTTGGTATTTTCGATGACCGTGCCTGTGGCGGCGGTCGTAGTACCGTATGAATCCTACAACTACGACTATTGGGAGGATATGGTCTTTACCCCTGCGCCTTATATTCCGGCGCGGAATATTTCCGGGGCGACTGTGGGGGCGGGTTCGTTCTCGCGACCTAATGACTTGGCAATCGGGCCGAACGGGCGGGTCTACGTCGCCGATACCGGCAATAATCGCATTGTAATCCTCAACCCGGAAATGACCGAGACGGTCGGCATTATCGAGACTTTTGATAATGATGGTACTCTCGATAGATTTAACGAGCCTTTCGGGCTTACGGTGTCGCCGGAGAATCTGCTCTACATTGCAGACACCATGAACGAGCGTATCGTGGTACTCAAAGACCGGGACGACGACCTAAGCGACGACGACTTCAACATGGAGCTTGTGAAAATCGTGCGAGACCCGCAGTCTGAAATGTTCGACTCTAACTTTGCATTCGTGCCGATGAAATTAACGGTGGACTTTGCGGGGCGGATTTACGTTGTGCCGCGCGGTTCGGTTGAGGGGATAATGGTTTTCGACCCCAATGGGGACTTCACGGGATATGTCGGGACGATTAATGTGCAGATTTCACCTTGGCAAATCTTCTGGCGGTCGATTTCCACACGGGCGCAATTAGACCGCGGATTCCTTATAATACCGACCGAGTTCACAGGGGTGGACATAGACCCGGACGGCTTTGTCTACGCGACTAATATTGACCCTGTCGGCGAGAAGGCGGTACGCCGCTTGAACCCTACAGGCGAGGACGTCATACGTACAGGCGAGAATCAAAATCTCGGCGGCGACTTGGTTAATGACGACATGGGGCTGTACGGCGGGCCGTCGGTTATAGTGGACGTTGTCTATCGGGAGCGGGGGATTTACTCGCTGTTGGATTCAAAGCGCGGGCGGATTTTCACCTACGACCATGAGGGCAATCTGCTGTATATCTTCGGGGGCAGGGGTTCACAAGTCGGGACGTTTAGGCAGCCGGTTGCCATTGAATACCTCGGGGGCTGTATCGCAGTATTGGACGCGACTTACAACGAGATTATCACCTTTGACGTGACCCTGTACGGCAGCTTGATTAACGAGGCAGTGGGTCTACGATACGACGGGGACGAGTCGCAGGCGGTTGAGAAGTGGCACGAGGTCTTAGTACTCAACGGCAACTTAGAGCTTGCGAACGTCGGGATAGGCAAAGCCTACCTCACAGCAGGCGACAACGTGAACGCCATGAAGTACTTAGAACTCGGCAAGAACCGCACTTTTTACTCAATCGCGTATCAAAGATACCGCAACGAAATCTTGAAAGAAAACATGCCGTATATTTTCACCGGTATAGTTGTAATAATCGCCGCTTTGGTAGTGTTCATGTACATGAGGAAGGGCAAAGAAAAGGGGGATAGCTGATGACTAAGTATTTTTCAAAGGACTGCCTGTATTATTTTCGCAGAGTTATGACGAATCCGATTGACTCGTTCTACGAAATACGCTATCGCGATTACGGAAGCGTGCCGATTGCGCTGATTTGCGTGGCGATTTTCGGGCTGACCTTTACAATTAACCGCATTTTTGCACATTTCGTAGTCAACGACGTAAATCCGCTGACCGTCAACGGCTTGACCGAAATGCGGGTTGTATTCCTGATGTTCTTCCTGTTTTGTGTGGGGAATTGGTCGATTACATGTCTCATGAACGGCGAGGGGCGGCTGAAAGACATCATGACGGTTGTGGGATATTCGCTTGTGCCGCTGATTGTCATACTGATTCCCGTGACGCTCATTTCGCACGTCATTGCGGCGGGGGAAGAAGTCTTCTATTATTTTGCAATCGCAATCGGCATAGGGTGGTCGGCGATACTCGTACTGCTCGGCATCATGACGGTGCATAATTACTCATTAGCGAAGACTTTGATTACGCTGTTTCTGACATTTGTTTCGATGTTTATATTGATTTTCATTGCGCTTTTGATGTATTCTTTAATTAATCAGTTGTACGTTTTCTTGTACAGTGTTTATACTGAATTGGTGTTTAGATTTTAATTAGGCGATTGCGAAACTTGTCATGTTAGAGTTTCATGGACTTGAGTGGGGGCAGAGTGGGGTAGTAGGGGTCTATGTCTGCTCTACCGCCGAGAATCGCCGGCCCGCCACACAGGCTGTTCAGACTCCACTTCCTCGATTGCGACCTTACAAGTTCACGACTTAACAGGCTTTATCTACTTGAAAAGTTTGCTCTCGCATAGGGCATGTGCTACGTGATAACGGTTCGGCTCGAGTTGTTTAAGCTTTATCAAGCGTAGAACGCGGGCTTGCGATTCTCGGCGGTAGAGCAGACATAGACCCCTACTACCCCCCTCTGCCCCTCATACTCGCAAAAATTTTGCTGTATAAATTTCGCAATTCCCCGAAGATTTTAATTAAAAGGAGACTTGGTATGAAGTTAGGGACTAAGATAGTGCTGTCCTTGTTGGGTTTGGCGGCTCTTGTAGTGCTTATTTGGCAAGGTTACATAACCGTGCGTTACCGTTTGCACAGGGACTATTTAGATATTCTCGGCGGCAATTCCGGCGGGGTTGAGGTCGGTGCGCCATTTTCGGGTACGGCTGACGCCAATGCGCCCGACGGCATGGTGTTGGCGGCCCAGAACAGCACGCTGAAACTTTTCATAAACCCGCTGACAACCGAGACCGCTGTATTGGACACCCGCACCGGCGTAACGACCTACTCGAATCCGCCGGACGCCGCGAGTGACGGCCGTGCGGGCGGGATTAACAAGTCGCTGTTGCAGTCGCCGCTTGTGATTGAGTATTACAACGCGCGAAGACTGCCGGGCAACGCAAACGCCTTTGATGATTCGATAATGTTAGACCAGTTTGAAATCGAGAGCATCAGCAACGGCGTGCGGGTAATCTACACGATTGGCGATACCTCGTCGCCCCTTGGGCTAATCCCGCTTTATATCAGCTTGGAGCGGTTGGAGTATTTCGCCGACAAGATTGTACGGGGTTCGGAAAATACCACGCGGCAAGCCCGCACCCGCCTTATCGGGAGCTATGTTGAGTCTACCGATGCGCCCGGGTTTATGGAGCTGATTGAGTCGGCACGGACGGGGCAGTCTACTATACGGCAGATTAACGAGCTGTTGGAGGAAGTCGGCTATACCGAGGAGGACTTGAACGCCGATATGGAGGCCGCGAACGTCGAGGGCTCGGAGCGGGTGAGCTTTGTTGTGCCGCTCGAATACAGGCTCGACGACGATAGCCTTGTCGTGAGCATACCTACGTCGGAAATCAAGGAAAATGGCGGGGCGAAATTGGCGCGGATTCTGCTTTTGCGGAACTTCGGCGCGGGCGGCAATGAGGAAGAAGGGTACTTGGTAGTGCCGAACGGCTCGGGTTCGCTGATACGCTTTAACAACGGCAAGAGCCACGCCGATGACTACTTGCAGTATATCTATGGGCTTGACCCGCTTATGGCAGAATATGTGCAACTCGGTGTAATTGATGTGCCGCGTATGCCGTATTTCGGGATACAGCGCGAGGGGCAGGGCATTATTGCCGAAATCGAAGTCGGCGATACCTTGGCGGACGTTACGGCGCGGGTTGCGGGGAAAGTCGATTCGTATAACTATGTCTACCCGTCGTTCACTTTGCGGGGTACGAATTCGCTTGCAATGTTCGGCTCTACAGGCAACGAGGCGGAAATGCCGATTGTCGAAAACGAGATGGCAAATATTAACATAACAGTACGGTACAGTTTCCTCACCGATAGGCATTACGGCTATGCGGGCATGGCGGCGTATTTGAGGGAGAAGATGCTCGAAGACGGGACGCTTACCGCAAAGGCCGATACAGGCGGCGATATACCTTTCTACATGAACCTGATTGGCAGTGTTTCCGGGCGTAAGCATTTCATGTCGGTGGCGTATGTCGGGCAGCATACCATGACTACGTTTTCACAGGCGGGCGATATAATTAACGAGCTGACGGCGGCCGGGATTTCCAATCAAATTGTGAATTATCAAGGGTGGTTCAATCGGGGTTATTACCACGATGCCGCCGATAAGGTACGGTTGGTTGGCGGACTGGGGAGCAAGCGCGAGTTTGAGCGGCTTGCGACGACTTTGGAGGCACAGGGCGGCAAGCTTTATGGCGATGTTGCGTTTCAGCATGTGTCGTGGATGACGCGGCGGTACGAGTACGACCTTGAAAGCTCGCGGTATTACGGTGGCGGCATGGTCGGCGTGCTCGGCGTAACCTGCCCGACTTGTATGTCCAACACATGGTCGATGGGGTACACCGAAGTTTTGCATAATCTAATCTCGCCGAAATTCCTTGACACTTATGTAAACGGATTCATAAAGAATTTCGACAAGTATAACATTACAGGGATTTCCTTGCGCGATATGGGCAGTGAGTTGCACTCCGACCGCAAGCGTACTGAATTAATCAACCGCGAGGAAGCCAAGACTATTGTGCTTCACCACATCGAAAACCTTGCACAGACCGGCAATGATTTAATGTTCGCGGGGGGCAACATGTACGTCGTCGGGTACAGTGATGATTTAATTAATGTGCCGATTGCACACAATTCGCTCTACATAGTTGACGAGGAAATACCTTTCTATAACATGATTCTGCACGGTTCGCTGAATTACGCGGGCAGTCCGATAAATTTGAGTGACGCTTATGACGAGGAGGAGTTGATTCTGCGACTGCTTGAATTCGGCGCGTCGCCCAATTTCGTCTTCACCGCCGAGGACTCCAGTAACATGAAAGCGACCGGCCTAAACAACGTCTACGGCGCGACTTTCAGCGACTGGAAAAACACCGCCGTGAGCATTTACAACGAGCTTAATTCGGTACTGTCGCTCGTATCGAACAGCTTTGTCACAAATCATGAAATACTCGGTGGGGGCTTGCGGAGAATTACCTACAGCAACGGCATAGTCATTGAAATTGATTGGGACAACAAAACTTATCAAGTTAAGGGGGCGTAAAACTTTGAAAGAACCGGTACTTTTCGGGGCGAACGAAACTTCAAAACGCGCTCTTGTGCAGGAAGGACAATGGTGAAACTATGAATAAAAAAATGTCGCTCACGACTAAACAGTCAATCAAAGGCTTGCTGTTTATCTCTCCGTTTCTCATAGGCTTCGGGGTCTTTTACCTGCGTAGTTTAATCATGTCGGTGCAGTTCAGCTTTTCCGAGATTACGATTGGCGAAAACGGCTACGACACCGCTTTCATCGGGCTTGAAAATTATGCGGAGGCCCTTACTCGGCACGCTACATTTCGGCAAGTCCTCACAACGTCGGTCATTAACATGGGCGTTGATGTCTTCTTGATAATATTTTTCAGCTTGTTCATGGCGATACTGCTCAATCAGAAATTCCGCGGGCGGACTTTGGCGCGGGCGATATTTTTCCTGCCTGTAATCCTCAACTCGGAGGCAATCAGCGTGGCGATTTTGACGGCACGTGCGATGATGGTGGGCGGCATGAGCCCGGCTTCCGCCGATATTGCGGCGGCGACCTCGACGGGCGGGGTGGACATAATGTATTATGTCTACATGTTCCGCGAGTTGGGCCTGCCGATTGGGCTTTTGGACTATGTAATTAACGCGGTCGGGCGGATAAATCAGGTAATCACGGCGTCGGGGGTGCAGTTAATTATCTTCATTGCCGCCTTGCAATCGATACCGCCGTCCTTGTATGAGGTTGCGAAAATTGAGGGGGCGACGGCGTATGAGACTTTCTGGAAAGTCACCTTCCCCATGGTATCGCCGCTCATTGTCACAAACGTCGTCTACTCCTTTGTGGACTCGTTCATGAACAGCGAGGTCGTGCAATTGTCCTACAGTACCACCTTCGACCTGTACAACTACGCGCTCGGCTCGGTGTTCAGCCTTGTGAGTATGTTGGTTGTGTGTATTCTGCTGTTTGTGGTCGTGTCAATTATATCTAAGTATACGTTTTACCAGAATTAATCGGGAAGGAGGTACTAAAAATGCTCGGCAATATGAAAGAAAGAATAGAACAAATCCGCTCCAACACGTGGTATGCAAACGAGGGCCAGCGCATGATTCGCAAGGGCGCAGAGCTTTTGCTGTTGGTGTTCCGCGCCGTAATCATTGTGGGGTTGAGTTATGTTATATTGGGGCCGCTGATTGGGATTATCGCTAATTCCCTGTTCTCCAACTCCGATGCCTACTCGCCGATAGTCTATATCATTCCGCAAAACCCTACCCTCGAACGCTACAGGCTTGCGATTCTGCGTATGGACTACTGGAACACTTTGCGTAACACCTTGATTTACGTCGTCTCGCTGACTGTGATACAGGTTTTCGTCTGCTCTTTAGTCGGATACGGGTTTGCGCGGTATAATTTCCCGTTCAAGAAAGTGCTGTTCGCGTTTGTGATTATCATGATAGTTGTACCGCCGCACTCGATTATGTTCCCGCTGTATATAACTTTCAGAAACTTCAATCCGCTGTGGCTTGCGGGGCTGTTCACTGCGGACGGCAGGGGCTTGAGCTTGCTTCAAACTCCCTATCCCATGTACATAATGAGCGTACTTGCGACGGGCCTTAGGGCGGGGTTGTACATCTTTATATTCAATCAGTTCTTTAGGGCGTTGCCGAAAGAGATTGAGGAGGCTTCGGCGATTGACGGTGCGGGCGCGATTTACACCTACTTCCGCATAATGCTCCCGAATGCTGTCCCCGCGATTATCACCGTGACAATTTTCTCAATCGTTTGGCAATACAACGATACTTTCTATGCGCGGCTGTTCCTCACGAACGATAATATTATACTCAGCCGTAAGATTCAAAGTCTGCAATACAACATTCAAAACTTGGACCGCGTGATGGACCCGTCGATTTCGCAGTTGTACGTCTATGCAGGTGTGGTGCTGTTAATTATACCTGTTGTTATACTTTATGTACTGCTTCAAAAGCAATTCATTGAGGGGGTGGAACGCAGCGGAATAGTAGGTTAAGCACGACTTATAGTTAGGTGAAATTAAATTTATAAAAAGGAGAATCATTTATGAAAATCAAAAGAATTATCGCACTTATCGTCAGTCTGATGTTGCTTGTCGGAATATTCACGGCTTGCACGGACGACGGCCCCGCTACTACCGATAGTGGCGACAACACGGGGACTACCGTTACACCCGGCGGCCCTGATGAATCAGACCCCGGCGCAGTTACACCCGCGCCCGGCACTGCACCTGCGGCAGATTTGGGCATACAGGGAGTTGACTTCTCAAATGGGAACATTGGCTTCTTGGATATGTACTACAAGCCGGTTGACGCGAAAAGCGGCGCGACTGTCGAACTGACGACTTTTAGGGGCGCGTCCGCCGCGAAAGTTACTCCGGTAGGGAGCAGTGTGCCTTACGTGGTGATTGACGCCGCGAGCCTTTTGGGCGACAAGGTGACGGAAGCACGGACAATTGAAATAGGCATAGCCTCCGACCGCCCCGATGGTTCGTTCATGTCGGTGTCGGGCGAGATACTCACTTTCAGAAACTGGGAAGAAAGCAGAGCGGGCAGTGACAAGGGCAAGTGGTCTGTGTTTATTGACTCGATGAATCCCAATACCGCGCGGCTGACGATTGACCAGCCGTTGGGTGCGGGCGAGGGTAACTTCTTCGTGCTCAGAAAGCATTATGACGCGGTTCAAGACGCGTCGGTAATTTGCAGTGTCTGCGGTTCTGCGAATAAGAACGCCGCTGTAGGTACTGATATTATCTGCGACTATCAAGATTTCGCCGTGACTGTCAATGAGGACGGCGAGGAAGTCTACGTGACTGAAATTAACGCGAACGGCGACGAGGTCTTTGTATACGAGGGCGACCCGTGCGGCAATGTAATCCCGAATTTGATTCCGTCGAATCTGATTATTACTGCAATCGGCTTCAAAGATGCCGACGGTAATTACTTGGACGTGAATGCAGACGCGGTATTCACTGCGCCCGAAAATTTCAACGACATGGGAACCCCGTACATCATTGAGCTTGGCGACTTCTCGACCATGAATAATATTAACAACGCGAACCAGTCGGGCTGGCTGACGCAAGGTGTTGACGGCAAGGATTCGTTCCTGTCGGCGGAAGATTTCCAAGGGGCTGTTATGTTCGTAATGGAATTGGAATCGCCGCCCGAAGGCACTGTGCAACTGATTTGGATGGGCGACGGCAACAGTTGGAGCTGGACGCAGGAGCCTGTAATTGCGGAGGGTACGGCGACCGAAACTGTCTACGAGTTTAACCTTGCGGAGGTCTTCGGAAATTATGAGGCTTGGCCCGAAAGTACACAGTTTAAGTTCTATATCAGCTACTTCGGCACGGACGACAACGAGTCTGACGTTGAGGGTCTCGGTATCATTAACGCTTACTTCATCGGTTACGCGTGAGTTCAATCAAACTAAATTGAAAGGGGTTATTTATTCATGAGAAAACTTATTTGTATTTTGTTGGCGGCTTGCATGTTGCTTGCACTTGTCGGGTGTGATACCAAGACGGGCGGCGGCGACAGCGGCGACAATACCGGCGGCAACAACAACACGGGGGGCGGCAACAATGCTGCAACCACGGGCGACGGCTCAACCCGCACTATCACTATGGGTACATGGTTCGACATCTATTACACTTCCGCGCATAACAGTATTTATGACAACCCGGAAGTTAACGACCCGTTCGTGGCGGAGATGGAGCTTGAGAATATGCGTGCGATTGAAGAAAAGCACAATATCGAGTTTTACACCATCAACCTCACTTGGGAAGGTATACAAGAGAGTATCGTCACCTCGATTTTGGCGGGGCAACCTAACTGCGATATTTACATGGTTGACACCCAGTTCGGGATTCCCGCGGTACTCAACGGTCTTGCAATATCCCTTGAAAGCATGGGGCTTGCAGGCACGGACGTCTTTGAAGAACAGTTAGTCATGAAAGACCTCAACGTCGGGCAGGACGAAACTTACCTGTTCAGAGGTTCAATATCTTCGGGGATTCCGCTCTATCCGCTTGCGTTCAATATGAACATGGTAGCGGAAAAAGGCCTCGAAAACCCGCAAGACCTTTGGGATAGGGGCGAGTGGACTTGGAGCGTGTGGCGGGATTACTTGATTGCGCTGACCGACACCACCAACGGCATTTACGGTTGGAGCGGCTACTGGACGAACATGCTCGAGCATCTCCTGTTCTCGAACAACGCGTTCATCGCGCCCGGCCCGCAGACGACTATTACCAGCCCCGAAACTGTTGCTGTATTCGACCTGATTTATCAGATTTACAACAACGACCGGACGGGTAGGCCGTGGGACGAAAGCGAGTGGACGATTAACAACAAGTTGTACGCCGAGGGGCGTTCGGGATTCTGGATTGGCGCCGACTGGATTTTCCAAGAGTTCAACGGCGAAGGCGAGCTGACCTTTGACATCGGCGTAGTACCGTGGCCACTCGGCCCGAACGCCGACATAAATAACCTCAAGCATGGCGGAACGAGCGGCAACTGGTACATGATACCGATGTATACCAACAACCCGCGCCAAGTTTACGACGTGGTCTTCGACTGGCTCAACTGGTACGACTACGAGCGTGAGTTGGCGGAAAACTGGGAATGGTCGCGCAATATGTACATGAGCGACAGGAATTTCGAGTACGCACTCATGATGAATCAGAACACCGGCTTGGACATTTACGGGGACTTAGGTCTCGGCGACAGCTTCTCGATGGTTGAAATCATGAACGGCGAAAAGACCGCCGCACAGTATGCGGAGGAAGTAAAGCAGGTCGTTCAGGACGCGCTTGATAATTTCTTCACCTAATACTTTTCCGATTCTTATGGCGGGATTATACAAAATCCCGCCATATTTCGGCATATGAACAGTTAATAAAGGAGAATACATGAGAAATAAAAAATTGCTCGCAATATTTATAGCCGCCGTGATGTGCTTGGGGGTTTTGGCGGGGTGTAATAGCGGTACGCCTGTGGATAATCCCGGTGTGCAAGATAATCCGGAGGTGGAAGATAATTCGGGGGAGACAGAAACTTTGAGTGACCCCGAAGATTCGGGTGAACCCGAACCCGAACCTGCGCCCGAAGTGGCGAGTTTCAGAGAGCTTACCGCGAACGAACTTATGGTCGAGATGGGCGCGGGGTGGAACTTGGGGAATACGATGGATTCCGTGCCGTCTATACGCGGTATGCCCGCACAGCAGGAGACCGGGTGGGGCAACCCGACGACTACGCCCGAGATGATACAACTGCTCAAGGACACAGGCTTCGGCACTCTGCGGATTCCCGTGACTTGGCACGTTTTTATCGGCCCGGAACCCGATTATTCGGTCGCGGATGCAATGTTGGATAGGGTTCAGGAGATTGTCGATTACGGCATTGAGCGGGATATGTACGTTATTATTAACATGCACCATGAGAATTGGCTCTACCCGTCCGAAGAAAATTTTGAACCCGCAAAGGCAAAGCTGACGACTGCATGGGCGCAGATTGCCGAAAGATTCGGCGGGTATTCCGAAAAGCTGATTTTCGAGGCAATGAACGAGCCGCGCATGATTGGCAACGAGCTTGAATGGCGCGGTGGCGATGAAACGGCGAGAGATGTTATAAACAAGTGGAACGCGGCGTTTGTCGAGGCGATACGTGCAACGGGCGGCAATAACGCGAAACGCTGGCTTATGGTGCCGACCATTGCGGCGTCGGGGGATTATCCCGCGCTGAGGGGCTTTGTAATGCCCGACGACGACAACGTCATTGTCTCGATTCACGCCTATGTGCCGAATAATTTGGCACTGCGGCAACGCAATTCGCAGAAAACATTCGACCCCGAAAACACCTCGAACACTTACGACATAGATGACCTATTCAAGCGGCTTAACGAGTATTTTCTCTCAAAGGGCTACCCTGTAGTTATGGGCGAAATGGGGATTGTCAACAAGGAAAATCTCGACGACCGTGTGCGGTGGACGACCTACTACGGCGAATTGGCCGCCGCGAATAACGTACCATGTATCTGGTGGGACAACGGCATTTTGTACAATACCAATAATGAGTCGTTCGGGATTATGGATAGGCGAGAGGTCGAGTGGTGGTTCCCGGAGATAGCGGAGGCGTTGGTTGCCGCTATGGCGACAATGGACAATTGACAATGGACAATGGACAATTGTGGTGTCCGCGTAGCGGACGGTTTTCGCGGGCGCGAAACATGCGGGCGAACGCAGTTCGCCCCTACACTGAAAAAGCCCACAGGCAACAGAAAATGCGGAAACATTGAAAAAACCCAAACAACCCAAAACCCCACAAACCCATCCCCAAGATGTACGCAATACGAAAATACGCCCGCCTACCTTGGCATAGCACGACTGAATCGGCGTATTTTCGTGTTAAGACGCGCACGAGTATCGTGCCCGCCGCATGGCGCGGGTTTCTTTGGTTCGTTTCTTTGCCCGGGCAAAGAAATGAACGTCCCCCGTTAAGCGGAGCTGCGCTCCGCCGAAAGTTTCCACAAACAAAAAATTTACAAACAACAGCAAAATTTACAAACAACATTAAAAATTAAAACCGGAGGAAAATTCACATGAACGTAAAAATCATAGGCGAAAAATCCCTGCCCAAAATCCCTTGGCAGGATAAACCCGCGGGTTCTAATGAGGTTATTTGGCGGTACAGCCAGAACCCGATTATCAAGCGGGACCAATTAAAATGCAGTAATTCTATTTTCAACAGCGCAGTTGTGCCTTATAATGGCAAATTTGCGGGGGTTTTTCGGGTGGACGATAAGCGGCGCAGTATGCAGTTGCATGCGGGGTTCTCGGACGATGCTGTTAATTGGCGAATTGACGAGGAGCGGATTGAGTGGATTAACGAAGACCCCAAAACCGCCGAAGCCAACCCGTGGCAATACGGCTACGACCCGCGTGTGGTCTGGATTGAAGACCGCTTTTGGGTTACGTGGTGTAATGCTTATGCGTGGAAGCCGACAATCGGGGTGGGGTATACTTTTGACTTCAAAAAGTTTTATCAAGTTGAGAATGCGTTCCTGCCGTTCAACCGAAACGGCGTGATGTTCCCGCGCAAAATTAACGGGAAATATCTCATGTTCAGCCGCCCGTCGGATTCCGGGCATACGCCGTTTGGCGACATCTACATTTCACAGTCCCCCGACATGAAATACTGGGGCGAGCATCGGCATGTCATGGCTCCCAAAAACGGCTGGGAGTCTAAGAAAATCGGCGCAGGGCCGATTCCGATTGAGACGAGCGAGGGCTGGCTTTGCATTTATCACGGCGTACTCGAGTCCTGCAATGGCTTTGTGTACAGCATTGGCGCGGCTATACTTGATATTGATGAGCCGTGGAAGGTGAAATATCGTTGCAGTGAGTACCTGCTTAGTCCGCAGCGGGAATACGAGTGTTGGGGGGACGTCCCGAATGTCTGTTTCCCTTGTGCCGCGCTCTGTGACGCCGATACGGGACGGCTCGCGATTTATTACGGTTGTGCGGATACTCACGTTGGCTTGGCGTTCGGCACGGTTGATGAAATTGTTGCCTATGTTAAAAGCAATAGTTGATTATGATTAGTAACGACTTCAAAAATGAAATACGTGAAGAACTGCAAGGGAATATCATACCGTTTTGGAAGGCACTGCGTGATGATGAGCATGGCGGGTTCTACGGTCATGTCGCGTTTGATTTGTCTGTGCAAAAAACCGCGGACAAGGGCGGCATATTCATCAGCAGAATCTTGTGGTTCTTCTCGGAGTGTTTCTTGACACTGAAAAGCGCGGAGTTGCTCGACTATGCCGCTCACGCCTACAAGTTTTTGTGCGGCATGTTTGATGAGCAGAATGGCGGGATTTACTGGTCGGCTACCTTTGACGGTGCGCCCGCCGACACCACCAAGCATGTCTATGTGCAGGCGTTTGCGGTCTACGCGTTGTCGGCTTATTACAAGGCTTCCGGGGACACGGCTGCGCTCGACAAGGCGGTTGAATTGTACAACTTGATTGAGACTACATGCCGCGATGAATACAGCTTCGGCGAGTCCTACGACAAGACTTTCGGCGAGACTTTGGTTAACGAGCATCTTTCTGAAAATGATGTCATTGCCGAGAAAACCATGAATACTTTGTTGCATGCGTTTGAGGGGTTTTCGGGGTTACACGAGGCGTTAAACGGCTGTAATTCTGCGGTTATCATAGAAGTTGAGCGGTCTATGCGGCGGATTCTTGGCGACTTTAAGAGTAAGATTTACAACGGGAAGTTGCGGCGACAGGAAGTCTTTTTTGACAAGCATATGAAGTCTATTATCGACCTGCAATCTTACGGGCATGACATTGAGTCGGCGTGGTTGATTGAGTGGGGGGCGGGGTTGTTGGGCGATGCTGAATTGTCCCGCGAAATCGCCGCGATTACGTCCGAATTAGCTGAATCGGTCATGGAAAGGGCGTATCGTAACAGCTATGTTTGGAACGAGCGTGTGAGGGCGGACGAGGACAAGACGAGCGTCTGGTGGGTGCAAGCGGAGGCGATTCTCGGCTTCCTGAACCACTACAAAAAGCACCCGCACAAACCGGAGTTTAAGCGGGCCGCCGAGGATATTTGGGAGTACATAAAGGCGAAGATTATTGACAGCCGCCCGGGCAGCGAGTGGTTCTACAAGCTCGACGAAAGCGGCACGCCGGACGGCGATGAGCCGTTTGCGGGCGAGTGGAAATGCCCGTATCATAATGGTAGAATGTGCATAAGGTTGTTGGCGGTTGTTTTGTAGGGTCGGGCTTCCATGCCCGACCGGTAAATGACAGCATCATTCATAGAAGGGCATGGTTTTAATGCGGTAGGGCATGGAAGCCCTACCCTACGACAGAATATATTAATAAACGGAGGAAAAGTTCATGGATATTTCACCCTTCAAGCTTAAACCCACCTACAAGGATTATATTTGGGGCGGGAACAAACTTAAAAAGCTTTTCGGTAAGAAATCTGGCGGGAAAATTGCCGAGAGTTGGGAGCTTTCCTGCCACCCCGACGGGCAGAGCGTTATCGCCGACGGCCCGCATAAGGGGAAAACACTCCTTGAGTTTTTGACGGCGTGCGGGCAGCCTCCTGTGCCGTTTTTAATCAAGCTGATTGATGCTTCGGATAACCTTTCGGTTCAGGTGCACCCCGATGATGATTATGCGCGTATTCACGAGAACGATTCGGGGAAAACCGAGATGTGGTACGTGCTTGAAGCCGATGAGAGCGCGTTCATTTTCCTCGGGTTTAATCGCGAGATGTCGCGGGAGGCGTTGAAAAATCGGGTCGAGAGTAACGAGATTACTGACGTATTGTGCCGTAAAAAAGTAACCCGCGGGGACGTGATTTTTATACCCGCAGGGACTATTCACGCAATCGGTAAGGGTGTAGTTTTGGCGGAGGTACAGCAGTGTTCCAACGCGACTTATCGTGTCTACGACTTCGGGCGGCTCGGCAAGGACGGCAACCCGCGGCCGTTGCACCTCGATAAAGCCTTGGACGTAACCGATTATCGGGCTTATAAAGAACCGATTTTCGGGGCGAAAGTGCTGTCTTCCGAGGAGAATTATGTCTATGTGCGGTTGGCGAAGTGCGATTATTTCTGCGTTGATAAGCTGTCGCTCAAGGACGAGGCGGCCGAGTTTGTTTTCAAACGCGATAAGTCGAAATTCGGTTGCTTGCTTTGTATCGACGGGGCTGTGGCTTTGGATTGCGGGGGGCACTCGCTTGCTTTGAGCAAGGGGGAGACGGCGTTTTTCCCGGCGAGTACTAAAAAAATAACCGTGAAAGGCATAGGAGAGGTTGTAATAACTTATGACGGTAAATGAGATTTACAGGGTTTGGTGTGAGAAGGCAAGCGGCGATTTGGGTGAGGAATTGCGCTCGATTGCGGGGAACGACGCCGAGATTAACGAGCGGTTTTA
Source organism: Oscillospiraceae bacterium (assembly GCA_009777155.1). Taxonomy (GTDB): domain Bacteria; phylum Bacillota; class Clostridia; order Oscillospirales; family Ruminococcaceae; genus Ruminiclostridium_E. Next base: position 9,193 of record WRMK01000012.1, on the reverse strand, counting down.
CCGCATGCTCGAGTTCGGTACGGGGGGCTTGCGCGGGGTAATCGGCGCGGGTACGAACCGCATGAATGTGCATACCGTGGCACTTGCGGCGCAGGGTATGGCCGACTGGCTACTTGCAAAAGGTGGGACTCCCTCGGTTGCAATCGGGCGGGATTCGCGCAATAAGTCTGATGTGTTTGCGGAGACGGCGGCGTGCGTGTTGGCGGCGAATGGTGTTCAGGTGTATTATTTTCGCGAAATTCAGCCGACACCTATGTTGAGCTTTGCGGTGCGTGAGTTGAAATGCTCGGCGGGGATTGTAATCCCTGCGAGCCACAATCCCGCGCAGTACAACGGATTCAAGTGCAACGGCGCGGACGGCTGCCAGTTTACCGACAAGAATGCGCGGGAAGTCGAGGCGGTGATGGCGGGGCTTGATGTCTTTGATGATGTGAAACTCGGATTTAGTTTCGATGAATTTGTGGAGCAGGGCAAAATTAAATATATTTCAGATGAGTTAATCGAGAAATATCTTGGCTGTGTGCAAGCTTGTCAAGTTGAGCGGGAGGCGGCGCGGTCTGCCGATTTGCGGGTTGTCTACACTCCGCTTTGCGGTGCGGGAAACAAGCCTGTGCGGGAGATTTTGCGGCGGATTGGGGTGCACGTGACGGTGGTGAGCGAGCAGGAGGAACCGAATGGCGACTTCCCGCGGTGTCCCAAGCCTAATCCCGAAATCCGCGAGGCGTTCCTTGCCGCGGAGGAGGTCGCCGCTGAATTGATGCAAAAAGGCGAACCTGCCGACTTATTGATTGCGACCGACCCCGATTGCGACCGTGTGGGGATTGAGGTGTTGCGGAATGGGAATTATGTTCCGATGACCGGTAATGAAGTCGGGGCGTTGATGTTGGATTATTTGCTGTCACGGCGTAGGGCGAATGGGACTTTGCCTTTGAACCCTGTGGCGGTCAAGACGATTGTGACGACTGCGCTTGCTGATGAGATTTGCAGGGAGTACGGTTGTGAGTTGCGGAGTTGCTTGACGGGGTTCAAGTATATCGGCGAGATTATCACGAATCTGGAGCTTGAGGGCCAAGAAAACCGCTTTGTAATGGGCTTTGAGGAGAGTTACGGCTATCTCGCGGGAACGTATGCAAGGGACAAGGACGCTGTGGTCGGGGCGATGTTGATAAGCGAGATGGCGGCGTATTACAAGCTTCAGGGCAAGACGCTGCTCGATGTTATGCAGGAATTATACAGCAAATATGGGTATTATCTGCATAAACAACTCAACATGGACTTTGAGGGGCAAGCGGGCATGGAGCGGATTATGGCGATTATGACCGGGTTACGCGAAAATAAGCCCGCTGAAATCGCGGGAATAGAAGTAGTCGCGCACCGCGATTATGCAGAAAATATACACGGCTTGCCACTTGCGAATGTAATCGAATTCCTTTGTAAGGACGGCAGTATTCTGACAGCGCGCCCCTCCGGCACTGAGCCTAAAATTAAATTTTACTTAACGGCGGCAGGGCAGACTTTGCAACTTTCACAGCAGAGAATTGCCGAAATAGCCGAATACACGCACAATTATGTGAGAAATTACCAATAAAATTTTCCATATTTTGGTTATTTTGCGAATTGATAAAAATTCGGATTTGCTTTATACTATTAGTATGTGAACTAAGTGTAAATTCATATGTAAAAATATTTTTGGAGGAAATACTAATGAAATTGAGAAAAATCTTGGCGGTTATAGCAGTAGCGGCAATGCTCGTTAGTGCTATGGCGATTACCGCGAGCGCGTACACCATGCCCGATTTCAGCGAAATCACCAACGTGACTTACTGGTACACCGACTTCACCGATTTGGATGAGGAAGTTGACCAACCTTGGCCGCTTTCTTCGGAAACACTGCGCCAAGCAACCGGCTTAATCATTGAGTTTTCGGAAGAACCCGAAGATGAGCTTGAATTTATCAGCTTCGGCGAAGGCAACGACTGGGGTTGGACACAGACCATGGTTTTCGGCCCTGACAGAGGGTTGACATGCACCATTAACTTTGCTGACATTCCCGGGTGGGACGATGTTGTAAGCGGCAGCTCAATCAAAATCGGTCTCGGATGGGGCGACTTGTCGTCTATAATCACGAGCGCGACCCTTATCATGGGCGGCGAATCTGCGCCGGAACCGGCTCCCGAGGCTGTGACTGCTCCTGTAGTGACTGATGCTCCTGTAAATAACGCGCTGCCTGTTGACGACAAAGGCGTAGATGCGGGCGCGGCGGGCGTTGCGACTGTTGCGGGTATCGCGATTGTTGCGGCGGCGGGTATCGTGGTTGTTTCTAAAAAGAAAAAATAACAAATACCTCTTTTCATGCGAATTCCTTGTAACTCAAGCACCAAGCGGCATCTTTTAGATGCCGCTTGATTATTTCAGTTGATTTTTTTTATAAAAAGCCACGCTCGAACATCTTCGTAGCTCATGCTCCCGCTTGCCATACCTAAACCGAGCGAAATAAGCTCTTGTTGGGTATAATTCAGTTTAATATCGTTCATGCGGAGAAAAACAAGCATGGCCGTGACTGCTATTCGTTTATTTCCGTCTATAAATGCGTGGTTGTTGCATATTGCATATGCTAACCCTGCGGCTTTTTCTAAGACGGTCGGGTATATATCTTGACCGCCGAACGATTGGTAACACCCAAAAACGGCAGATTCAAGAAGCCCGTAATCACGAAGCCCGGACGCGCCGCCCGTTACGGCGATTATTTTTTCATGGAGTAAAATAATTTCTTCAATCGTTAAGGCTATCATTTCGCAAGTTCCTTCAAGGCTTCAAGATTTTCTGAAATTATGGAATCCGCGGTACTGTTGAAAAATTTTCGGCGGGCGGTTTGTATTTCGTCGTACTCGCTAAAATTCATCACCATGTAGCGCGGTTTGTTATTTTTCAGAATTACAGCCATTCCGTTTTCGTCAACCATGCGGACAACCCTTGAAAAATTCTGATTAGCCTCGGTCATTGGCACGAGGACATTAGTGTTAATATTTATTAAAATCACCTCTATATAATATTATACCGCAAACATAGGATAAAGTCAACCTAATTTCTATAAACTCTTTTTTAATTAAGTGTTCCATTAATTCCTAACCCTGCGCCGTGAGTAGAACCACAACCCCGCAGATGTGCCGACAAGTGCAACCGCAATCACCGCAAACCCGCTGTAATCCCCAAACCCCGTCTTCGGGGGTTGCGTGTTGCATAATTTGCAAGCAATCAAACCGCACACATAGTCGCCCTCGCCGCAATCCCGACTGTCAACCCTGTTGGTGAATTCCTGCAAATTGCACACCGAACAGCTTCGCACATCGACTTCCTTGTAAGTGCCTACAGCCGGGAGACTTTCTGTCCACGTGCCGAAAGTGTGGCCCTCATCGCAGTTTACATCTTCGTCGGCGGTGAAAATTATCAAGTCCTTTATAACTTCATCGGCGGAGTCTAAAACCGAGTAGTACCCATTATAAGGGCTGGGGGGATTCATGCGCTTGAGCTCGCCTGCAATGGTGTATTTGCCGCTTGTGTTTATGCCCCATATGCCGTAATTATTGGGGTAGTCGAATTGGTGGGAGCCGGCATTGTTGTAGTCTGCGCGGTATATTGCGTAAGTCGCGCCTTTTGCGGCGATTTTGCCGCCGTCTATGTCTACGGTTAGCGAATTCGGGCCGGTTGTGCTACTGTCCGACAAGACAATCCCCGCGCTGAATTCATTATCCGGATTTCCCGCCGAAACACTGCCGCCTATTGCAGTTATTGTGGGAGTTCCGCTGATGATAATTTCCTTGGGGTTGTTATATGTAACTGCGCCGTTCCTGATGCCGTAACTTTCGGCGGGAGAAGTATTGTGTGATGTCTGCGCCGAGCCGCCTGTTGCGGTAACTGTTGCAGTGCCGCTTATTATAATGTCCCTTTGTGCGACAATACCGCTGCTTCGTCTGTTACGGCCTGTTCCCGTAGAAAGGCCGCTCGTGTCGCTAACATCGCCGCCTGTAGCAGTGACTGTCGCGTTTTCCTTAATTTCAACACTGCCGAGGTCAACAAATAAACCATAGCTACTGCACTCGCCGGTATCCCTGCTTACATCTCCGCCTGTGAGGGTAGCAATTGCATTTCCGCCGATTGTAACATCAGCCCGAACCTGGATTCCTGCCGAGCTGATTGTCGCTTCGCCGCCTGTTGCGGTAACTTCGGCGTTATCGGTGATTATTATTCCGGCTTGGGTGCCTTCGGAATAAATCCCGTAAGAGTTGAAACAATTGCCGCCGATTGCGGTGACTTTTGCGTTGTCCTTAATTGTTAAAGAGTCGCCCCCGAGGCGAATACCGCTCGACGGATTATTCGAGGAGGTAGTGCCTTCGGCGACATTGCCGCCTTTTGCAATTACCGTAACATCGCCGCTGATAAGCCGAACGCCGTTGATTCCATTGGTTGTATTGCCCGCCAAAACCTCAGCCGTCAAAGTTCCTGTCCCTCTTATTGTACCTATACCCTGAAAACCGAGGAAACTAATCGCATTTACGTAGCTTCTGCTATTGTTCATGCTTTTAACAAGCGCGTTGCCTGTCACTTCAATATCAGCCGCCGAATCAATCGCATTACCATTGCTCGTTCCCCCGCCCGAAGCGGCTATAATCGTGACATTGCCCTCCATTTTCAGGTTGTTGCTATTCATGCGCAATCCGTAGTTATCGGTGGTTTCAAAATAAAATCCGTCTTTAAGTATTAATGTATCTTCCACTATTTGCCAGTTGTCCGTTTGCGCGGTGTAGAGCGTACCTCCGCCTCCGGCATATAAATTCCAAATGCCGGAAGTCGTGGTTGTTTGACGAAATGAGAGAGCAAAATCTGCGGCTTCCGCGCTTGCTGTAATTGGCATTACTGCCGTCATTGCGGCGAGCATTGCTACTGTGACAAGTAGCGAAATAAATTTTTTCATGGGTTTAATTTCCTTTCTGGTTTGTTTGTAGGGGCGCGCATTGCGCGTCCGTGGGTTTTTGGGGGTTTAGGGATTGTAGGGGCGAGTTTCCACGGCGCGTCCGTTTATAAGGTTGTGCGGGATTTGCGGGCGAACGCAGTTCGCCCCTACGCCGAAAAAATTTTTCTGTTGTTAATAATTTTTAATGTGGTAGGGGCGAACTGTGTTCGCCCGTGGATTTTTGGCGGGCGTGGCGGGCGTGGCGGGATTGCGGGTTGCGGTGGATTATGCGGGCGCGGTGGGTCTGTGCGGACGCGCAATGCGCGCCCCTACATGGGTTCATCTCACCTTAACATGCACCTCGCGCAACTGCTGTTCCGTCACTTCCGAGGGCGCGGAGAGTAGCACGTCTTGTGCATTTCCATTCAGCGGAAACGCGATTACTTCACGGACGCTGTCTTCGCCGAGCATTAGCATCAAAAGGCGGTCAACGCCGTATGCCATGCCTGCGTGTGGCGGTGCGCCGTATTTGAAGGCGTTGTACAACGCGCCGAAGCGGCTTTTTAAGTCTTCTTCGGAATACCCCGCGATTTCAAACGCCCGCGCCATAATCTCGTTGCTGTGGTTGCGAACCGCGCCTGAAGCGAGTTCAACGCCGTTGATTACCACGTCAAACTGGTAGGCTTTTACGCTGAAAATATCGCCGCTTTCGGGGTCGAGAGCGGCCTTTCCGCCTTGTGGCATTGAGAACGGGTTGTGTGAAAAAGCGGGCTTACCGCGCTCGTCTTCTTCAAACATCGGAAAGTCGTAAATCCAGCAGATTTCAAACTTTTTGGGGTCGATTAAACCAAGGCGGTTGCCGAGTTCGGCGCGGATTTGCCCTGCGAAAATGTCCGCAGTTTTGCCCACGTCCGCAATGAAATAAAGCACATCGCCGACCTGCAATTTCATGCGAGTTTTGAGTTCGGCGCGGGTTTTATCGTCTATGAATTTGTCAATCGGGCCTTTGAAGGTCATGTCCTGTTCGAGCGTGACGTACCCGAGGCCTTTCATGCCGATTGACAGCGCGAATTCTTCCATGTTCTTGAAAAACGACTTGGACTTTTCCGCCATGCCGGGCACACGCAGACCGCGGACGGTCTTGTCGGCGAAGGGCTTGAAATCGCTGTTTGTGAACAAATCGGACAAGTCTTTCATGAACAGCGGGTTGCGGAGGTCGGGCTTGTCGGTGCCGTAGGTAAGCATGGCTTCGGCGTAGGTTAGGCGGGGGTAAGGCGCAGTATTCGCGCTGATGCCGAACCGCTCCAAAGTCTTGCTCAAGACATACTCGCCCGCCTCGATTACGTCGTCTTGCTCGGCAAAAGCCATCTCGAAATCGAGCTGGTAAAACTCCCCTGCGGTTCGGTCGGCGCGTGCATCCTCGTCGCGGAAGCACGGCGCAATCTGGAAATAGCGGTCAAACCCGCTTATCATATAAAGTTGCTTGAAAATTTGCGGGGCTTGCGGCAGTGCGTAAAACTTGCCGTGGTGTTTGCGGCTCGGCACTAAAAAGTCCCGCGCTCCTTCCGGCGAAGATGCAGACAGGATGGGCGTTTGCATGTCTAAAAAGCCCATTTCCTGCATGGTTTTGCGCATGAAGTCAATCACTTCGGCGCGGTATACAATTGCATTATGCACGGCGGGATTACGCAGGTCTAAAAAGCGGTATTTCAAGCGTAAATCCTCGTTTGTCTCCTTGGAAGACGTGACCTCGAAGGGCAGATTTTCGGAAATGTCGCCGAGAATTTCAAGGCTCTGGGCCATTATTTCAATCTTGCCTGTGGTGATTTTGTCGTTGACTGTGTCGGCGGCGCGTTTGATTACCTCGCCGCCTATGCTCACGCAACATTCGCGGTGAATGTTGGTTAATAATTCGGCGTTTTGCTGAAAAGTAATCTGCACGATTCCGTAATGGTCGCGCAAATCCACAAACTGAATCCCGCCGTGGTCGCGGATATTCTCAACCCAGCCGGAAGTTTTCACCTGCTGACCGATGTTGCTTTCGGTGAGCATTGAGGTGGTGTGGGTGCGGTACTTGTTTTGTTTGAATTCTGGTTTTAGTTGCATTTTTTAAGTGTCCTTTCTTTTTGGGTTTATTTATTTTATGTGGTGTTCTTTCTTAGATTTTATGTAATTATTGCGCTTTCGCAAATACCTATAACCTATCCAAAAACTTAAAAGTCCTGACAATCCAAAAGGAATTGAAAATAAAATTGCCGATTCTGCGTAATCACGGAAGTAATCACGTTCTGTTTCCGGGGGCGTATAAGGTGAACCGTCCGGGAGTAAGAGTGTGAATTGTGTTGTTTTAGGCGAGTTTTGCATTTCGCGCCATTCAAGCAACGGCCGAATAATCGCTATCAAATTAATAGTGATACAAAGTGTCCCTAAAATAAAGTAAAAAGCTATGGTTGATTTTTTTACGTATTCCGTTTCAATCAAAGTATGGTCTGCATAATTAATGGCTTCTTGTGATTCGTGTAAATCTTCAGAATCATTATAGTCCATATTTACCTCACTTTCTTTTGGGTTTGTAGGGACGACCGCCCTCGGTCGTCTATACCTTTATTCTTTCAACTTAGCATCAAGTGCAGACTTTATAACCGCAGGTGTCGCCGCGCCTTTCAGGGACTTCGCGCATTGCCCCATTAGGAAGCCGAAAACTTTTTGCTCGCCGTTTTTATACTGCTCTACTACGGCGGGATTATTCGCGATTACCTCGTCAATCACGCTGTCCACAAGGCTCAAATCCTCTTTAATCCAGTAGTTGTTTTCGTCGCAAATCGCGTCGGGGGTTTTGCCGGATTCGGATTCAATCATGGCGCGGAGAACCGCCTTTGCGGTGTCGCGGCTGATTTTGCCTGTGGTGGAGTGGCTTACGAGAAGCCCGATATTTTTTGCAGATTCTGCAGAAAAATCAAAGTCTTCAAAAGATAACACTTCTGTTACTATAAATGAGCTTATGGCTTTGGGATTGTTGTATTCTTTTAGTGCGGCTTCAAAAAAGTTGCTTAGTGTACTGCTGCCGATTAGAATCTTTGCGTTGTGTTCGGACAATTCCATTTCGGTTACATAGCGTTCGTAACGCGCCTCGGGCATTTCGGGAATTGTGGCGATAATTGCTTTGAGTTCTTCCTCGTTAATCTCAAGCAAGGGAATGTCGGGGTCGGGGAAATAGCGGTAATCAGCGGCGTTTTCCTTGTCGCGCATTGCGTAGGTCTCGCCGTTTTCGTCCGAGAAGCGGCGGGTTTGCTGATACAATTTCTCGCCGTTTTCAATGGCTTCGGTTTGGCGGTCGATTTCAAACTCAATTGCACGAGTAATCGAGCGGACGGAATTGAGGTTTTTAATCTCGGCGCGTACTCCGAGAATCGGCGAGTTTTCGGGTGCTAACGAAATATTTACGTCGCACCGCAGTGAACCCTGCTCCATTTTCCCGTCGCAAATCTCCGCGTACTGCAAAGCCGCGCGGATTTTTTCCACGAAAGCGCAGACTTCCTCGGCTGTGTGAAAGTCGGGCTCGGTGACGATTTCGATGAGCGGCGTACCGCCGCGGTTGTGGTCGGCAAGCGAGTATTTCGGGGATTGGTCGTGGATAAGTTTACCCGCGTCCTCCTCTAAATGTATCTGCTTTATGCGAATTCGCTTGTCGCCGTTTGCAGTTTTTATGTCAACGTGGCCGCCTGTGCAGGTCGGCTTGAACAGTTGCGAGACTTGGTAGGCTTTGGGCAAGTCGGGGTAGAAATAATTTTTTCTGTCCCACTTTGTTTGGCGGCTGATTTCGCAGTTGGTAATCGCGCCGGCTTTTATTATCAGCTCGACTGCTTTTTTATTCAGCGCGGGCAAAGTCCCCGGGAACGCCGCGCATCCGGGGCAGCAGCGGGTGTTGGGCGCACCGCCGTATTCGGCAGAGCAGCCGCAGAAAATTTTAGATGCGGTCATAAGTTCGGCGTGTATTTCGAGGCCCATAGTAGGTATAAGTTTCATAGTTTTTCACCTTTTTCTGTTGTTTCGTGTCCGATATATTTTCGCGGTGTTAATTTTCAGCGAGTTTTGGGGGGAGTAGTAGGGGGGTGGGGGTAGGTGGGGGTACGGCGGGCGCCAATCAAACCGCCAGCCCGCCACACAAACCGTTTAGACTCCACTTCCTCGATTGCGACCTTACAAGTTCACGACTTAACAGGCTTTATCTACTTGAAAAGT
>WRMK01000011.1 GCA_009777155.1 Oscillospiraceae bacterium | reverse complement strand
GTTTCGGAAACCTCCCTGTTGCTTTTTTGTTTTAGCAACTATAACTGTAACACAGGTTTCCTTTTTCCGCTATTCTTTTTTTGTGAAGTGTAACACTTCTATTGTAATCCTACAATTTCGCAATTGTCTATTGAAATTTACCATTGACTATAGGAAAATTTTGTGTTATACTATAGAATGAATAGCTATGTACATAAAATATATTGGGAGAAAACCTATGAACTACAGAATTAATCCTAAAAACGGCGATAGACTATCTTTGTTGGCTTTCGGGTGCATGCGGCTGCCAAAGGATTTCGCAGTGACCGAAAAAATCATCAAAACCGCAATAGATGAGGGCGTGAACTACTTCGACACCGCCTATTTCTACCCGGGGAGCGAGAACGCGCTCGGCAGAGTTTTGGAGAACAATTATCTGCGGGACAAGGTCTTCATCGCCACAAAATGCCCGACTTTCTTTATCAAAAAAACCTCGGACTTCGATAAATACTTCAAAATTCAGCTCGAGAGACTCCGCACCAACCGCATCGACTACTACCTGATGCACATGCTCAACGGCCCCGAAAACTGGCAGAAGTTGGTAGACCTCGGCGCGTTGGAGTGGATTGAGAGTAAGAAAAAGAGCGGCGAAATCAAGAACCTCGGCTTCTCGTTTCACGGGGGCGCGGAGAATTTCCGCAAGCTGATTGACGCCAACGACTGGGATTTTACCCTGATAATGTACAATTATTACGACGTGAACAACCAAGCGGGCAGGGACGGGCTCTATTATGCGGCTGAAAAGGGCGTACCCGTGATGGTTATGGAGCCGCTTAGGGGCGGCAAGCTTGCCGATTTGCCGATAAAGGCGAAGAATATGTTCGCGGCGGAGTTGCCCGCGCATACCCCCGTAGAATGGGCGTTCAGGTGGATTTACAGCCATAACGAAGTCCTCACGGTACTTTCGGGTATGAACTCGATGGAAATGGTGAAAAATAACATCAAAACCGCCTCGGACGCCGATTCGTACAAGCTCACCAACCGCGAAAACGAGCTAATCGCCTCCGCCCGCGAATTGATTATGGCGAAGACGAAAATCCCTTGCACCGGCTGTAATTACTGCATGCCGTGCAAGCATAAAGTGGACATCGCGCTGTGTTTCGCCTGCTATAATGACATCGCAATCGAGGGCAAAACCAAGGCATTTTTCGATTACACCTACCGTACACGCGGTCACAGAGCGTCTTTCTGCGTAGGTTGCGGCGAGTGCGAGGCCCGCTGTTCACAAGGCATAGAAATAAGAAAAAACTTGAAAGAGGTCAAGAAAAAGTTAGAGGGCGGCCTCTTAAAGCCGGTCGGCGGGCTGATTCGGGCGTACTTAGGCGAGAACAGGGAAGATTGATAGGAATGTTGGTATACCTTGAATTACATGTAAATACTTAGAAATATATGGAGTGGTGTTAAAAAATGATAGACAAACTGGAAATGGCGCAGAAACGCTATACAGAAATCAACGAAAAGCTGTCGGAGGCTGACACGGTGAGCGACCAAGACTTGTTTCGCGCTTTAATGCGCGAACATAAATCGCTGACCCCGATTGTTGAAAAATACAGCGAGTATAAATCGGCGCGTGAAGAATTCGAGGAAGCCAAGCAAATGCTGGCTGAGGGCGGGCTTGAGCCCGAATTGAAAGAGATGGCGCAGGTTCAGTTGGACGAAAGCCGTGAGCGAATCGGCGAGTGTGAGGAGGAGCTGAAAATCCTGCTCCTGCCCCGTGACCCCGACGACGACCGAAGCGTAATCGTCGAGATTCGCGGCGGCGCAGGCGGCGAGGAAGCCGCGCTTTTCGCCAACTCATTATACAGAATGTATATGATGTACGCCCAACTCAAAGGCTGGCGGGTGGAAATCATCAACTCAAACCCCACCGAGCTCGGCGGCTACAAGGAAATCAGCTTTTCCGTGGAGGGCGAGGGGGTCTACGCCAAAATGAAGTACGAAAGCGGCGTTCACAGGGTTCAGCGCGTCCCCGAAACCGAGTCGCAGGGCAGGGTTCACACCTCGACAATCACGGTCGCGGTGCTGCCCGAGGTCGAGGAAGTGGACGTCGAAATCAACCCCGCGGACCTACTCTTTCAAACCTTCAGGTCAGGCGGGGCGGGCGGTCAGCACGTCAACAAGACCGAGTCGGCAATTCGGGTGATTCACCAACCGTCCGGGATTATTGTCGAGTGTCAAGAGGAGCGGAGTCAACACAAAAACAAAGATAAAGCAATGAAAATGTTATACAGCAAACTTTACGAGGCGGCAATTTCCGAGCAGACCGGGAAAATTGCGGAACAGCGCAAGATTCAAGTCGGCACGGGCGACCGCTCCGAGCGGATTCGCACCTACAATTACCCCCAAAGCAGAGTAACCGACCACAGAATAAATCTCACCCTATACAAGCTTAACGCTATCCTAAACGGCGACTGCGACGAGGTTTTCGACGCCTTGCGAATAGCCGACCAGGCGGCAAAGCTTGCCAACGTGCAGGAGTAGACATGATTCGTTTTGTTTCATCAACGTATAAAAAAATTCGTAAACTTTCGGAAGAAGAAAAATGGCTTGGGCGTCTTCTTGCGATATTGGTTTTCGTGTTTTTCATCAACCCCACGACATGGAATTTCGGCTATGAAGTCCCCGACCCCGTTGACATTATCGAGTATATAGTAGAGATTGTAGTTCCTTTTATTTCGTTCGTTTTTGGAGGGTGGATGTTGGGTAGGGCCATTGCTTACAGCAGTTACCATCCGATAGAATTGTTGGTTTTTATTGGTGTTGGAAAGTCTTTGATACTGTTGCAATTCGTTGAAATAGCTATGTATATATTGGCGGCATGCCTACTGATTGGGGTGTTCGTTTTAGTTAGAAAAAAGCAGTTCAGCGACCATGAAAAAGCCGCCGCCATAACGAAAAGAAAGCCGATTAAAAGCGAATTAATCTACCGTGCGCCCGAAAAAGTCCCCGACTATGATAACCGCTTCGACGACTTGTTCCCGACCGAGGACGTGACCGACTTCCCCGACCAATTCACGACAACCGTGCAAAAAGCCGACGATGAGGCGATAATTCAAGCCGCCGAGTTGTTAAAATCAGGCGAAATTGTAGCAATTCCAACAGAAACTGTCTACGGATTAGCCGCGAACGCCTTGGATTCTGCCGCGATTCACAAAATTTTCGCCGCCAAAAACCGCCCCGCAAACAACCCGCTAATCGTGCATGTAAGCGGGTTGGCGCAGATTCGCGAGTTAGGTTTGGAAGTCCCCGAAATCGCGGAGAAATTGGCTGAAAAATTCTGGCCGGGCGCGTTGACGATTATTTTGCGAAAAAAATACGACATTATCCCCACCGAAATATGCTGCGGACTCAGTACTGTCGCGGTTCGAGCGCCCGACCACCCGGCGGCAATCGCGCTGATTGAGGCGTGCGAATTCCCGCTTGCCGCGCCGTCCGCGAACCTTTCCGGAAGCCCCAGCCCGACCACGGCCGCCCACGTTTTCGCCGATTTGAACGGCCGAATTCCGTTGATTTTGGACGGCGGCGAGTGCGTTTGCGGCGTGGAAAGTACGGTCGTTGCGCTTGAAAAGGGGGCTATTCGCATACTGCGCCCGGGCAGAGTCACGGCGGAGCAGTTGCGCGAGTTTGCGGAAGTTGAGATAGACGATGCGGTTCGCGAAAAACTTGACGACACAAGACCGCAAAGCCCCGGCACAGCCTACAAGCACTATTGCCCGAACGCGCAGGTGATTGCGGTAATCGCCGAAAACGAGGAAACGTTCAGGAATTACATAGATATGAACACCGGTTGCGGAGACTATGCGCTGTCCCTTTGCGACGCCGCCGACATGGGCGCAAGTCGGCTTTTCGCGAGGTTGCGCGAATTGGACGAAAAGGGCGCGAAACGGATTTTCGCGCGGCTTCCCGAGCCGCACGGCATAGGTTTGGCGGTCTACAACAGGATTATTCGGGCGGCCGAATTCAACGTAATCGATTTGGGGGATTAGCGGTGTTTAGTGAGACAATTAACGGCGTTGAGTTGACTTTTGAAACCGCGGAAACCCTGTTCTCGCCTAATTCCGTAGATAAAGGGACTCTTGCAATGGTCGCGATGCTCTCGGTCGCGGATTTTGCACAGGGCGATAAAGTCTTGGACTTGGGCTGCGGGTACGGCGTTGTGGGAATTTACTCGGCGAAACTTACAGGCGCGCAAAACGTCTTCATGAGCGATGTAGAGCCACTTTGCGTGGAATTATCGCGGAAGAATGCGGAGCTGAATAATGTCGGCAATGTAACCGTAATTCGGAGCGACGGCTTCTCAAATATCGGCGAAAAAGACTTCGCACTAATCCTCTCAAACCCGCCCTATCACAGCGATTTCTCCACCCCGAAGCAGTTTATCGAAAAAGGCTTCAACCGCCTGAAAATCGGCGGGAAAATGCTGATGGTGACTAAGCGCAGGGACTGGTATAAAAATAAGTTCATTTCTGTGTTTGGCGGTGTGAAAATTGAGGAAATTGACGGGTATTGTGTGTTTTGTGCGGAGAGGCGTTGTTCACAGTATGCGAAAAGGTGAAATAATGTTAAATATTAACGAGTTGAACATAACGGGGCGCGATGCCCCCCGCCTTTTAGGCGGGGGTACGCCTTGCGGCGTAAGCGGGGATTGCACCCCCGCTTCGCGACCCGTCTCGGCAAGCGGCTCCGCAGAGCGGGCGACGACTGCGTCGTCGCAATTCGCCGTTGGCGAATTAGCCGCAGATATAATCGGCCTAACCGGCATGTCCGGGGCAGGGAAGTCAGTCGCGGCGCGGGTTTTCGGCGAGTGCGGCTTCAAAGTCATCGACTGCGACAAGGAGGCACGCGAGGTGATTGCGACCCCGCCTTGCTCCGAAGCCGTGCGGCGCGCGTTCCCGCAAGCCTACAACGACAACGGCGAATTCGACAGGGCGAAAATGGCACAGATTGTCTTTTCAGAGCCGCAGAACCTCCAAAAATACGAGAAAATCATCTACCCGTTCATAATTCATAAAATTATGAACATTATCACAACAGCCGTAGAAAATGCCCCTAACGACCGCAATTTCCTGCTTGACGCCCCGACACTTTACCAAAGCGGCGCGGATTCGCTGTGCAGAAAAGTCGTGGCGATTATCGCCGATAAGGAGCTTTGTCTGCGCCGAATTGTTCATAGGGACGGGATAGATGAACGCGATGCGTTTCTGCGCCTGAACGCCCAACCCGGTGCTGAATTTTACAGGGAACGTGCGGATTTTTTTGTTGAAAATAACGGGACACTTGAAACACTTACAAACGAAATTCTAAAAATAGCAAAGGAATTGAAATGATACGAAAACGAAGAAAAAGAAACATATTCATAGTAATTACAATTGTTTTATTAATATTATCGGCTGTAATTACGGTGATTTCGATTAGAAAAACGCGGGAATTTTTGCGGGAACGCGCCGAGGAAATGGAGCTGCAACTCCTTTTGTGGAGCCATCCGATAAAGTACAGCGCGGAAGTCGAGAAATACTCGCGTGAATGGAACAGCGAGCTTGACATATACTTTATTTATGCGGTGATTAAGGTGGAGAGCGATTTTGACCCCTTGGCGATTTCGAGCGCGGGGGCGCGGGGGCTTATGCAGATTACCGAGGATACCTTCAATTGGATAAGCAGATACAGGCTTTTTGAGCGGGATTTGGAGTTTGACGACATGTTTGTGCCCGACACAAACGTCCGTTTCGGCACTTGGTTCCTCGCATATCTTATCGAGAGTTACGAGGACAGAAACTGCGTCATAGCCGCTTACAACGCGGGTTTCTACGCTGTTCAAGAATGGCTACAAGACGAGCGATACTCCGAGGACGGTGTGACCCTTATAATCGAGAACATTCCGATTGCCGAAACGCGGCATTATGTAAATAAAGTCAACACCGCTTACGATAATTACATTAAATTATACACAAATCAATAAAACCGAAAGGAACATTAAAACAATGCCAAACAACAAGAACAGCAAAAATACCAAGTCTAAACAACTAAAAGAAACGCTTTTTCTCCAAAGAAAACACACCGCGAAAATCTTCAGTGAGACCGAGCAGAAAAAAGCCGACAAGTTTTGCGAGGGGTACAAAAGCTTTCTCGATGCGGCAAAAACCGAGCGCGAAGCCGTTAGGGAAGCGGTTGCGGCGTGTGTTAAAGCGGGCTTTGCGGAATTTTCCGGTGCAAAAAATTACAAAGCCGGCGATAAAATCTACGCGGTGAACCGCGGAAAAAGCGTAATCGCGGCAATTATCGGCAAGGAAAACCTGCAAAACGGCGTGAATCTCATAGCCGCACACTTGGACGCGCCGCGAATTGACCTAAAACAGCGCCCGCTCTACGAGGAAGCCGAATTAGCCTATTTCAAAACCCATTATTACGGTGGCATAAAAAAGTACCAGTGGACGGCTGTACCACTGGCTTTGCACGGCGTTGTGGTGAAAGCCGACTTGTCAACCGTGGAGGTCTGCATTGGCGAGGACGACAGCGAGCCGGTTTTCGCCGTCACGGATTTGCTGCCGCACTTGGCGGAGGAGCAGTATAAACGCCCCGCAAATCAGCTGATAAAGGGCGAGGAGCTGAATATTTTAATCGGTTCGCGGCCGTTCAATGACGAGAAGGGCAGCGATTTAGTCAAGCTGAACATCATGCGGCTGTTGAACGAGAAATACGGCATTGTCGAGGCGGATTTTCTGAGTGCGGAGCTTGAAGCCGTCCCCGCTCACAAGGCGCGTGATGTCGGGTTCGACCGTTCTTTAGTCGGCGGCTACGGGCAGGACGACAGGGTCTGCTCCTACACGGCGTTGAGGGCACTTTTAGACTGCAAAAAGACCCCGAAAAGAACCGCAGTTGTCGTGCTGACCGACAAGGAAGAAGTCGGCAGTGACGGCAACACGGGCTTAAAATCCGCTTACTTGAGGGATTTTTTGCAAGACTTGGCAGAAAAACAAAAGGCGCAATTGCGGGCAGTTTTGGCAAATTCAAAGTGCATTTCGGCTGATGTTAATGTCGCGTTCGACCCGAATTTCCCCGATGTCACCGAAAAACTCAACGTCGCCTATGTCAATTACGGCGTTGCAGTCGCGAAATTCACGGGCGCACGGGGCAAATCCGGCACGAGTGATGCAAGCGCGGAGTTTGTCGGCGAGATACGCAAGCTTTTTGACACTAACAAAATAGCGTGGCAGACCGGCGAACTCGGCAAGGTTGACCAAGGCGGAGGCGGCACGGTGGCGATGTTTTTGGCGAACATGAACATCGACACGCTCGATGTGGGCGTGCCGGTGCTGTCGATGCACGCGCCGTTTGAAATTACGGCGAAGAACGACGTTTATATGGCGTACAGGGCATTTGCGGCGTTTGTGGGGGGTTAGGTTTTCCGGTACAAGCGGGGGTGGCGTTAGGTTTACTGATACAGGCGCAGTCGGCAGGGGGCGGGGGTGTCCCCAAAAGCCGAGCAAGTTTCGTCACCCGCGCATATCGCTACTGAAAAACTCGCACTGCATTTCCCGAACCTCGTAAGTCTTGAAAGGCGGCTTAATGCCGCCTCTCGTGAGAGTTAAATTTAATCGACTTTTCCTGCGTTCGGGTGCGAAATCTTGTGAGGCGGTTGGGGACACCCCCGCCCCCTGCCGACTGTGCCTAAATTCACGGGCGAATGTGGTGCAATGCACGCGGTTCTTGTGCCGCCGCACCCCCCGACCGCGCTTAAATTCGCGGGCGAACGCGGTTCTTGTGCCGCCGCACCCCCACCGCGCCCTACCACCCACGCCTAAATTTACGGGCGAACGCGGGACTTGCGTATGTGCGGTGCAATGCACGCAGTTCATGTGCCGTCGCCCCCCCGACCGCGCTTAAATTCACGGGCGAACACAGTTCGCCCCTACGCTGAAAAATTTCTTATATCGTTAATAATTCTCAATGTTGTAGGGGCGGGTATCTGCGGTTCTCTCGTGGAGTTAGTCGCAGTCGGTAGGGGGACACCCCCGCCCCCTGCCGACTGCGCCCAACTTCACAACTGCTTGTCTATTCACCGTTTCCTTTTCATAAACATATAATGATGTGTTTATCAGACGATTGCGAAACTCACGGACGCGCACTGCGCGCCCCTACATATGGCGATTTGGTTTTATTGTCCATCTACATATTGTAGGGGCGGGCATTGCCCGTCCGCTAAACGGCGAGTTTCGCAATCGCCTATGACGTGTTTATGAAAGGGGGTTGACAACGTGAAAACTTCGACAAAAACCGAAAAAAACGCCAAGATACGCTTCGGCAAAGCCTTGGTTTTAATAGGTCTGCTGCTTTTTGCACTGGGGCTGTACGCCGAGTTGCGGGTTCGCCCTTTGATAGAGCGGACAGGCGAGTATCAAATTCAAGTAGCCGCCGTGCGCGCCATTAACGACTCGGTTTTGACGGAGTTACTCAGCCCCGATTATGACTATTCCGCGCTGATAAACTTGTCGTTTAATTCGGACGGCGAGGTGAAATCCATCACAAGCGACACTAACACCATAAACCGCTTGAAAGCCCGCTCGGGATTGGTCGTGAACGAGGCTGTGGGTGGTCTTCCCGATAAGGATATAGGTATACCGTTCGGGACTGTATCGGGGGTGGCGTTGCTGTACGGCAGAGGACCGATTATCCCCGTGAAAATCATGCCGCGAGGGTTTGCGAACACTGTGCTAATCAGCGAATTCACCTCGGCGGGCATCAATCAAACCCTGCACCGTATAATCATGGAAATCGAGGTAGACCTTGCCGTGATTATCCCGGGGTACAACAAGACTATGACGGTCACGACGAATTACATAGTAGCCGAAACGGTGATAGTCGGCGAGGTTCCACATGCGTACACGCGCATTATCACAGGGGACGGGGATTTGCTGTTGCCGCAAATAGGGGCGGCGTAATAAATAATAATGGAGAATGCAGAATGCAGAAATAATTTAACTTTTTATGCGGTTTTCCGACGGAAATAAACATTTTGATTTCGTTTATTTCTGCATTCTGCATTTTTATTTCTGCATTACGAAAGCGGTGAAATTCTATGAACATATCAACAAAACACGCAGAACTCTGCAAAAAAATCAACGAGTACAACCACGCCTATTATGTGCTCAACGACAGCCTTGTGACTGACTTTGAGTATGATAGGTGCATGAGCGAGTTAAAGCAAATCGAGGCGGAAAATCCCGCCCTCAAAACCCCCGACTCGCCGACAAACCGCGTTGGCGGACAAGCTGATACGACTTTTGCGAAAGTCACTCACGCCGTTCAAATGGGGAGTTTGCAGGATATTTTTTCGGAGGAAGAACTGCGAGATTTCGACCGCAAAGTCCGCGCGGTCACGGCGAATCCCGTTTACGTAGTCGAGCCGAAAATTGACGGCTTATCGGTCTCGCTCGAGTACACAAACGGCATTTTCACACGCGGCGCAACTCGCGGCGACGGCTTTATCGGCGAAGACGTGACCGGCAACTTGCAGACCATTAAGAGCCTGCCGTTGAAACTGCGGCGCGAAATCCCCTCGCTCGTGGTACGCGGCGAAGTCTACATGCCGCGGAAAAGTTTCGAGAAACTTGTCGAGACACAGTCGCAAAAGGGCAAGGAACTGCCGAAAAATCCCCGCAATGCCGCTTCGGGTTCACTGCGCCAGAAAGACAGCAGTGTAACCGCAAGCAGAGAGCTTGACATCTACGTTTTCAACATTCAGCAGATTGACGGCATGGAAATCACAAGCCACAAACAATCGCTGGAGCTTTTGGCGGAGTTGGGGTTTAAGGTCATTGCGGATTGGCGGGTTTTCGATAGCATAGACGGCGCAATTGAGCGAATCCGCGAAATCGGCGAAATGCGCGGTGACACTGCGATTATGCCCTACGACATAGACGGCGCGGTCGTGAAAGTCAACGATTTTGCACAGCGCGAAATCCTCGGCGCGACTTCCAAGTTTCCGAAATGGGCGGCGGCGTTCAAGTACCCGCCCGAAGAAAAGGAGACGATACTGCGTAGCATTGAAGTCAACGTCGGCAGAACGGGCGCGCTGACGCCGCTTGCGGTTTTCGAGCCGGTGAATCTCGCGGGCACGACAATCAGCCGCGCAACCCTGCACAATCAAGACAGAATCGACGCACTCGCTCTCAACATAGGCGACAAAATCATAGTCCGCAAGGCAGGGGATATAATCCCGGAAGTTGTCGCGGTTATTGCACATAATTGCACAGAAAAATCACCCTTCAAAATCCCCGGAAACTGCCCTGCATGCGGGAGTACAGCGGTGCGTGACGAGGGCGATGCGGTAACGCGCTGCCCCAACACAGACTGCCCCGCGCAACTCCAAAAAAGCATAGAGCATTTTTGTTCACGCGGCGCAATGAATATAGACGGCCTCGGCGAGGCGATTGTGGAGTTACTGCTCGAAAAAAGTTTGATTAAAAACGTCGCCGACCTATACAGGCTGACCTTTGAGCAACTGCTGAACCTGCCGAGTTTCAAGGAAAAGTCGGCGAATAATCTCATCAACGCAATCAACGCATCAAAGCAAAACCAGCCCGACAAGCTAATCTACGCCCTCGGTATCAGAGGAATCGGCGAGCGCAACGCGACCCTGCTGTGCGAGAAATTCGGGAGCGTTCGCGGGGTAATGCAGGCGGAACTCAGCGACATTGAAGCCACGGAAAATTTCGGCGGCATATTAGCCCAAAATGTCTACACGGCACTCCGCGAACCGAGCATGGTAAGCCTAATCAGCCAATTGGAAGACAGCGGAGTAAATACAGTTTACACAAAAAAAGCCGCAGACGGCGGAAAATTCGCAGGGCTGACCTTCGTAATCACAGGGACTTTGCCGAGCCTATCCCGCAAAGAAGCAGAAGAATTAATAACCGCGAACGGCGGCAAATGCACCGGCTCGGTCTCCAAAAAAACCGACTACGTACTTGCGGGCGAGGCGGCGGGGAGTAAGTTGACGAAGGCGCAAGGTTTGGGGGTTAAGATTGTTACCGAAGTGGAATTAATGGGGATTCTTGAAGGGTAGGGCGGGGGCTCTGCTCCCGCCGCGCACAAACCATAAACTCCACGGGCGAAC
Organism: Oscillospiraceae bacterium; assembly: GCA_009777155.1. GTDB lineage: Bacteria > Bacillota > Clostridia > Oscillospirales > Ruminococcaceae > Ruminiclostridium_E. The sequence continues at coordinate 15,573 of WRMK01000011.1, read as the reverse complement.
GCAGTTCGCCCCTACAACATTGAGAATTATTAACGACATAGAAATTTTTTCAGCGTAGGGGCGAACTGTGTTCGCCCGCAAGGTACGCAGGGCTTGCGTGTGCGGGCGTGCAATGCAGGCTATTCTTGAGGAGTAGGGCGGCAGGGGGCGGGGGTGTCCCCAACGCCTCACAAGATTTCGCACCCGAACGCAGGAAAAGTTGATAAAATTTAACTCTCACGAGAGCGGCTTAACGCCGCTTTTGAGATATACGAAGTTTCCGTAAATGCAGTGCGGGTTTTCGGGTAGCGATATGCGCGGGTGACGAAACTTGTTCGGCTTATGGGGACACCCCCGCCCCCTGCCGCCCTACACCTCAACCCTCAGCACCCGCTGACTTACAGCACAGATGACCTCATAAGGTATCGTCCCAAGCCTTTCCGCGATGTGCTCAACGCTCGTTTCGGGGAATTTCGGCGAGTAGAGCAAGACTTCATCGCCGACTTTCGGGTCTCCCGCATCGGTGACGTCGATGACTATTTGGTCCATGCAAACCCGCCCCAAAACAGGGCAGAGGACGCCGTTCACGGCGACTAAGCCGCCTTTTTGCGTATCCGAATCTCCCGACAACCCGCGCGAATACCCATCGGCGTAGCCCACCGGTACTACCGCCGCAAGTCGCTTGTCGCCCGCCTTAAAAGTCCTGCCGTAGCTGACGAAATCGCCCGCCTCGAGTGTGCGAATTTGATGTATCGCCGACTTCAGCGACATCACAGGCTTCAGCCCGAAATTCGGCAACAGCCCGTACAACGCCAGCCCCACCCGAACGAAATCCCCGTCAAATTCGCTGTGGAAGAACCCGCCGCCGCTGTTCTGTGAGTGGACTTTCAAGCCGCGACTTCGCGCAATTTTGCAGAAGTCGCGGAAGTTTTCATGCTGTTGTAAGGTGAAAAGCAGGTCGGTTCTCGCACCGCTATCCGCGACCGAGAAGTGGGTGTAAACCGCCTCGCAATCGAGCCCGGACAGTGACAGTATCTCCTCAAATTCGCTCGTGGTGTTAATGCCCACGCGGTTCATGCCGGTGTTGACTTTTACGTGAATCCGCAGTTTCAAGCTTTCCGAATTAGCGAAATTACTCAACTCCCGCGCGTATTCGGCACTGCCCGCCGAGAGTATAAAGTTATGCTCGGCGGCGGTTTTCAGCTGCTCGATTTCGGTGAACCCGAAGATTAGTATTTCCGAATCGCCGGAATCGCCGATATACTCACGAACCTGCAAAGCCTCATCAATGCAGGAGACCGCAAAAAAATTCACGCCCGCTTTTTTTAATTCGGGGCAAATCAGATTGTCGCCGTGGCCGTAAGCGTTCGCCTTCACCACCGCGATTATTTCTTTGCCCGGCGCGAAACTGCGGATAATTTCGAGGTTGTATCTCAAAGCGGCAAGGTCGATTTCCGCCCATGTTCTCTTGTACATAAGTTCCTCCTGCAAAAAATTAGCTGTAGATATTGCAATTATATAAAATATATGGTATAATTATGTAATTAAACGAAAGGTAGGGGAAAAATGTCACTGAGGAAAGCTGTTAGGAAACGGAGCAACTGGTATATTTATATGCTGACCTTCTTGATTACGTTTACGATTTTAAGTTTTGTTGTCTATCATATTTGGGATTTGCTTTTTCCGACCGGGGGTTCACAGGCGATGGGCGGCTCACGCGATTACCGCCCCGACGCGTCCTACAACTCGACCGCCTTGTTCATGCTGTCCGAGAGCAGGGGCGGCATACCGGACTATTACATGCTGATTAATTACCGCCCCCGCGATGAGGCAATCGTCATAGTTCCGCTCAGAGAGAGCCTTTTTGTCACCCTCGCAAGTGAGCGGGGTACCTTGACCGATTTTTACAGGAGCCGTGGTTCGGAGGGCGTGAACCGCGCCGTCACCTCGCTTTTGGACATAGATATAGACTTCTACATAAAGTTCGACAAGGACTCGTTCATAGGCTTTTTTGACTTAGTCGGGTTCACCCCCGTGAACATACCGTTCGCGCTTTATGAGGGCGAGGAAATCAAGTTTTTCCCCGGCTCGTACGAGTTTCGCGGGGCAGACCTCTACGACTACATAACCTTCCCCGATTACGACCAAGGCGAGGATTACCGCTATATGTTGCACGGGCTTTGCATTTCCAACTTCATAAACAGAAACAGCCGCAACCTTTCGGTAACGCAGCTTCAAGGAATGTTTAACAGAATTTTGAACACCACCGACACCAACTTAGAATTCGCCGACTTCACAAGAAATCAGGTGGCGTATCTCTACACAACCCAAAACAGCCGCGAAATAGCCGACTACTACATACCGAGCGGCAGCACCGACCAATTCGGGCAGTTCATAATTTCCGACACCGCGATTGAAACTATATGGAGCAGGTTCGCGATTGAGCGGGAGGAGGAATAAACGGCCGTTCATGTTTGCGAGCGACATGAACAATTTCCGCGCCGTTAATGCCGCGGGTTCTTATTGACAAACTCCATAGCATTAATCACCGCAACGTCAATATCCAACACGTTTTGCCGAATCATCTGCTGGTCAATCTTCGAGAACAGCTCACCCTTGGGGGTGCTGACGTATTTTGGCGGCAGATTATTGAGTGCGATGCACTTTATGTCCTCGCGGCACTGCTCGCAATTGCAGGCAGCAGTTACTTTTATACGCTCGTCCAAGCGTATCTCGACCAATTTCTCCATCATATTAATAAAAGCCATGTAAATTTCCGCCTTTCCTTTTGTACGGGGCAAAACGCCCCGTTAATATTTGTCAATCTTTAACAATCGCAATTATCACCATCGCCGCCGAACGCGCCAATCATATCCCTGCCGTGGATTTTGTATTTAATCCGCTCTTGTTCGACACGTTCCTCGATTAAGCGCATGACAGGGCGGGGTTTTTTAATGGATTTCAGCACGACTTCCGGGTTGGTTTTGTCTTTCGAGTGGATAATCATCGTACCGCAACCGAAAATCCGCTCACCGAAAGGCAAGCGCAGTGAAAAGTCGATAACTCGGTAAAGCTCCAACTGCTCCTCTTTGATATTGAAGAAGCCGAGCCGCTTATACAGCCGTGTAGGCGTGAGTATGTACCGCGTGAACGACAGCGGAAGCCCGAATCTGCGCCGCCTACCGTACCACAGCACCTCCCCGAAGTCTTTTTCATACTTTTTCTTACCCATAATTTCACCGCCACGCCGCCCAAACTCTCATGAAACTTTCAACGAAAATTGCGTAATTCCGAGAATTACAGGGCGCAGGGACACACCTTTCATAAATTTACTAACCGTTCATTTCTATTTTACCACAGCTAATTTATTTTGTCAAGCCTAATATTATTGACAAATCTGTAAATTAGGGTTATAATATAAAAAGTGTGCTGTGTGAGGGGTGCGATTGGTGGTAGGGGGGTAGTAGGGGGTACGGCGGCGCAAGAACCGCACGCCCGCGTTCTACGCTTGATAAAATTTAACTTTCTCGAGCCGAACCGTTGGTAAGTAGCACAAACCCAATGCGAGTACAGACTATTTATGCCGATGAAACCTATTAAGTCGTGAACTTATAAACTCGCAATCGAGAAAGTGGAGTTTGAACAGCCTGTGTGGCGGGCTGGCGGTTCTTGCGCCGCCGTACCCCCTACTACCCCCCTACCACCACTCACACCCCAAAAGTACAGCAAACCTACAAAAACATACAAGAAACAACGAAAGGATTAACATAATGGGACTTTCCAACTTTATATTCGGCGATTATTCTAAAAAAGAGCTGAAACGAATGTTGCCGCTGAAAGAGAAGACATTAGAGCTTGAGGCGGTTTATGAAAAAATGAGCGACAAGGAGCTGCAAGGGCAGACCGCGATTCTGCGGAAACGCCTTGCGGACGGCGAAACGCTGCTTGATATACTGCCCGATGCCTTTGCGGTCTGCCGTGAGGCTATGTGGCGGGTAATCGCCATAAAGCCGTACCCTGTGCAGATTGAGGGCGGCATAGTCTTGCACCAAGGCAGGATTTCCGAGATGAAGACGGGGGAGGGTAAGACCTTTGTGGCGGCACTGCCGTCGTACCTGAACGGGCTGACGGGCGCGGGCGTGCATATTGTCACCGTCAATGACTACCTCGCCAAGCGCGACAGCGACTTAATCGGGCGGGTGCATAAGTTTTTGGGGCTGACAGTCGGGGTGATTATCCACGAAAAGGACAACTCCGAACGCCGCGAGGCCTACGCCGCCGACATCACCTACGGCACTAACAACGAGCTCGGCTTTGATTACCTGCGCGATAATATGTGTGTACGCAAGGAGGACAAGGTTCAGCGCGGGCATAATTATGCAATAGTGGACGAGGTTGACAGTATCCTTATAGACGAGGCGCGGACACCGCTGATTATTTCGGGGCGGGGCGACAAGTCCTCCGAAGCCTACTCACAAGCGGACAAGCTCGCACGTAAACTCAAGATGATTCGAGTAGTCGAGCTTGACAGTAAGGAAGAACATGATGCCTATCAGGGCGACTTTATAGTGGACGAAAAGGGCCGTACAGCCACGTTGTTACCCGGTGGTGTCAAAAAAGCCGAGGAGTTTTTCGGCATCGAAAACCTCATGGACTCCGAAAACCTCTCGACCCTGCACCACGTAAATCAAGCCATAAAGGCCCACGGAATCATGAAAGACGACGTTGATTATATAGTTGACGACGGCGAAATTGTAATCATCGACGAGTTCACGGGGCGCAAAATGCTCGGTCGGCGATTCAACGAGGGGCTTCATCAAGCGATTGAAGCCAAAGAGGGTGTGAAAATCAAGAACGAAAGCAAGACCCTTGCGACGATAACTTTCCAGAATTACTTTAGGCTCTACGGCAAATTGTCGGGCATGACAGGTACTGCTATGACCGAGGAGCAGGAGTTCAGGGGGATTTACAACTTAGACGTGGTGGAAATCCCGACAAACAAGCCTGTAGTGCGTACCGACCAAGAGGACCAAGTCTTCAGAAACGAGAAAGGCAAATTCACGGCGGCAATCAGGCAGATTAAGGAGTGTCACGAGAAGGGCCAGCCCGTGCTTGTGGGTACAATCTCGATTGAGCGGTCGGAGCTGCTCTCGAAGTTGCTCAAACGCGAGGGGATTAAACACGAGGTGCTGAACGCCAAGAACCACGAACGCGAGGCCGAGATTGTCGCACAGGCGGGCAAGAAAAACGCCGTGACGATTGCGACGAACATGGCGGGGCGCGGTACAGATATTATGCTCGGCGGTAACCCCGAATACTTGGCAAAGGCGCGTATGCGTAAAGAGGGTGTCGAGGAAGACCTAATCATAGAGGCGACCGGGTTCGCCGAGACCGACGACGCCGAAATTATCAATGCACGCGAAACTTACAAGAAATACAACGAGGAATACAAGGCGAAGATTGCCGACGAGGCGCAGGAGGTCAAGGATGCGGGCGGGCTGTTTATTCTCGGTACAGAGCGGCACGAATCCCGCCGTATCGACAACCAGTTGCGGGGGCGTTCGGGGCGGCAGGGAGACCCGGGCGAGAGCAGATTCTTCATATCGCTCGAAGATGATTTAATGCGGCTGTTCGGCGGTGAGCGGGTGCAAAATCTTATGGAGACCTTGCGAATCGATGAAGACCAGCCGATTCAGCAGAAACTCTTAACGCGGACAATCGAGTCTGCCCAGAAGAAAATCGAGGGCAGAAATTTCTCAATCCGCAAAAGTGTGCTCGACTTTGACGACGTTATGTCACAGCAGAGGACGACGATATACAATCAGCGTTCAATGGTGCTGGAGGGCGGCGATGTAAGCGAGAAAATCCGCTCTATGATTGACGATACAGTGAACGAGACGGTGGATTTATTCTGCCAAGGCGAGATTGCCGACGACTGGAATCTTACGGGATTACGCGAGAGTTGGGCGGGCGTACTGACAAATTCCAACGATTTCAAATACAGCAGGGACGAGTTGGAAAGTATTGACAAGGAGCAAATCAAAGACGAGTTGCAGACCCGCGCAACCCAGTTGTACGAAAAGCGCGAATCGGAATACGGCGCGGAAATAATGCGGGAAGTCGAGCGGGTAATCCTGCTCAAGAACGTGGACTCAAAGTGGATGGAGCATATAGACGCCATGTCCGACTTGAAGCAGGGGGTTTACATGCGGGCATTCGGGGCGCAGAGAGACCCCGTCGTCGAGTATCGGCACGAGGGCTTTGCGATGTATGACGAGATGATAGCCTCAATCCGCGAAGATACCGTACGAACAGTGCTGACGGTCAACGTACGGCGCGAAGCCCCGCCGCAACGGGTGCAAGTCCTCAAGCCGATTGCCGCCAACGCGGGCGCACAAGTGACCGTGAAGAAGTCCGAGGGGGACAAGGTCGGCAGGAACGACCCGTGTCCTTGTGGGAGTGGGAAGAAGTTTAAGAAGTGCTGCTATGGCAGTTGATAGTGGGTAGTGGACAGTTGATTTTGTCTGCCTTGTATGATTGCACATTGTAGGGGCGAACTGTGTTCGCCCGCTCAAAAATAAATCGGAGACTTTGGAATGAAAACCTACCACACCTACCCAACCCCCATAGGCCCAATCCTAATCGCCTCGGACGGCGTGAGCATAACTGCCGTTCGGCGGGCCTTTGATAATAGCGATTACAGCGCGTTTTGTGTAGGCGAAAACCAAAAAACCGCCTTGACGGACAAGGCGGCGGGGCAGTTACAGGAATATTTCAGCGGCAAGCGGCGGGAATTTGACCTGCCGCTGAGTCCGCACAATTCAAAAAGTACGGCGTTTCAGCGGGCGGTTTGGGGTGCGTTGCTGAGTGTACCTTACGGCGAAACTGCGAGTTACAAGGCGATTGCCGAGAAAGTCGGCAGTCCCAAGGCAAGCAGGGCGGTCGGCATGGCGAATAATAAGAACCCGATTTGGATTATAATCCCTTGCCATCGCATAATCGGCGCGGACGGCGGCTTGGTCGGGTACGGCGGCGGTTTAGACATGAAAAAGCGGTTGTTAGACTTGGAGCGTGGGGTTCTGCCATGTGGGAGTAACCCCGAAATCCCGTAAAACCCGCGAAGTCATCGCAATCGGCAGGCCCATGACGTTGAAATAGTCTCCGCGAATCCCCTTGACGAGCAACGCGCCTTTCTCCTGAATCCCGTAAGCACCCGCTTTATCAAAAGGCTCGGCGGTTGCTATGTAGGCGTTAATTTCATGTTTTTGCAGTTTGTGAAATTCTACCGAAGTCCGCTTGTAGAACGAGCGGCTTTTCTCGTTTTGGGTCACAAAAACGCCTGTAATAACCGTGTGGCTCACCCCCGACAAGGCGGTCAGCATGCGGGAAGCATCGGCTTTGTCGCGGGGTTTACCCATGATTTCATCTTGCAAAACGACAATTGTATCGGCGGCTAAAACCACACAACCGCGGTACTTCTCCGAACCGCAAAGGCTTTTTCGGACTTCGAGGGCCTTGGCTTTGGCAATTTCTACAGCGGCGCGTTCCGGTGGCAAATCGGGCAGAACTTCCTCGCCTTTCGCCGGAATTACCTCAAATTCGTAGCCCGCGCCGCTTAAAATCTCGTGTCTGCGCGGGGAATTACTGGCTAAAATTAACATCTTTTAATATCCTCTGTTTTTTAACAATGAAAACAAGCATAGCAGTCGTTACCGCAACAGCGAGCAGGACTTCATATATATCACCGACAAAATATCTGTTAGAATAATAGCCGTTCATATATCCGCCCGATATGAAATTAGCATTGCCTGCGCGCTTGAAAATAGCAGTAACATCAAAAAAGAAAATGACAAGCAGCATAGCCGTATACCATGTAAAAATCGCACCATACCTCACAAATTTAACTTTCCCGAACATTACAATTCTTATGAATGTTGCCGACAAAGCACCGACGACACCCCCTGTAATCGTCCACATAATTAGGTCCACTGCTTCAAAGGAGTGGCGTATGACCGTCGGGTCAAGCTCGTGTATTATAAATATCACAACATAATAGGTTATATTCGAGGCGGTTACCGCCAAAAATCCCGATATAAAAGCTTTGAGCCATTTTTCGCGGTTAATGTAAGCTAAAACAAGCGCGTACCACAAATAACCCAATTGATTAGCGAGAATTCTCATTCCGCTCCAATTTGCAACGGGGGCAGGTATTTTTGAATAAAAGACCGAAATAAACCCGAAAACTAAACCGACTATTATTGGCAAAATTATATATTTTTTCATTTCTACCTCCGATTAAGTGTTCTCATGCCTCATGTTCCTAATCGGCATATTCTTGTAATTCTCAATCGTTTCCGCGATAATTTCACGGGCTTCTTCCGCGCCCATAACCTCATCAACAGCAGTTTCCTTGCCCTCGAGTTGCTTGTAGACGGTGAAAAAGTGCCGCATTTCTTCAAAAATATGGGGCGGCAGGTCGGCGATGTCTTTGTATGTATTAAAAGTCGGGTCGTTGAAAGGGATTGCGATGATTTTTTCGTCGAGCTTGTCGTTATCAATCATGTTGATAACCCCAATCGCGTAACACCGCACCAAAACCATCGGCTGAATCGGCTCGTTACACAAGATTAAAACATCAAGCGGGTCGCCGTCATCCGCGAATGTGCGCGGGATAAAGCCGTAGCTCGCGGGGTAGTGGGTTGAGGTGTACAGCACCCGGTCAAGAATCAAAAGCCCGCTGTCCTTGTCAAGCTCGTACTTGGTTTTTTCACCCTTGGAAATCTCGACAAAGGCGAGAAAGTCGTGGGGTTTTATTCTGTTTTGGTCGATGTCGTGCCATGCGTTCATGTTTTTAGCCCTCCTGAAAATTCGATAGTCGATTGCAAAACCTGCTGTTTTACGGACGGGCAATGCCCGCCCCTACAATATGCGATGAAACATAAAAATAAATCGCACATGTAGGGGCGCGCATTGCGCGTCCGTGAGTTTCGCAATCGTCTACCTGTACTCTAACATTTCCAAATTCGCCCGCTCGATTTCCCCCTGCGATAACAGCGCAGAATAATCATAATCATCACAAGGCTCGTCAAAATCACTGCAAACCTCGCCGTACTCGTTGTAGACACTGCCGCCGTTCGCCACTGCATCGAGAAAGACAACAGCATCCTGCTCCGACAAGGTTTTAACACGCTTTGCAAGTAGGTCAAGCGGAAAACCGTTTATGTTTTTATAAATTTTCACAATTATTCCCCCTATGAACAAACAAAAAATCTCAACTACCATTAATTCTACCACAATTTCATTGACTTGTCAAGAATTTCATGATATAATGATGTTTAAGCACTAAACAGGATTAAAATTTTCATTCAGGAGGACTAATTTCATGTCACAATTTCAAAAGAATTCCGAGTTCAAAACCCCTTTAGTAACACATATCTACACCGCAGACCCGTCCGCGCACGTCTTTGACGGCAAAATCTACATCTACCCCTCGCACGACCTCGAAAGTCACGGCTTAGACGACGGTTCGGGCGACCATTTCGACATGAAGGATTATCACATTTTGTCAATGGACGACATCGGCGCACCCTGCGTTGAGCACGGTTGCGCGCTGCATATTGATGATGTACCGTGGGCGAGTAAGCAGATGTGGGCGCCCGACGCCGCCTACAAAAACGGCAAGTATTACCTCTACTTCCCGGCCAAGGACAAGGACGGCATTTTCCGCACCGGTGTCGCCACAAGCCTCACCCCTACAGGCCCGTTCAAGGCAGAAGCCGATTATATCCCCGGAAGCCGCAGTATTGACCCTGCCGTGTTAGTCGATGACGACGGCAAGGCTTATATCTACTTAGGCGGGCTGTGGGGCGGGCAGCTTGAGCGGTGGGCGACAGGCGAGTATAACCCCGACGCGCCCCAAGATAAAGGAACTTCCGACGAGCCCGCGCTCGGTGTCTTAATCGCGGAAATGAACAGCGATATGCTGACTTTCAAAGAGCCGCTCGTAGAAAGCAAATTGCTTGACGAGAACGGCGAACCGCTCAAAAAGAGCGATACCGACAGGCGTTTCTTTGAGGCACCGTGGGTACATAAATTTAACGGCAAGTATTATTTGTCCTACTCGACAGGCGACACGCATTTTCTCTGCTACGCCGAGAGCGATTCGCCGAAAGGCCCGTTTAAGTACAAGGGTAGAATTTTAGAGCCGGTTATCGGCTGGACCACCCACCATTCAATCGTTGAATTTAAGGGCAAGTGGTACTTGTTCTATCACGACAGCTCACTTTCGGGGGGCGCGACACATCTGCGGTGCGTGATGTTTAGGGAGCTTGAGATTGCCGAGGACGGGACGATTACTTGTATGAAACCGTACGATGACAATTGAGAGTGGTTAGTGGGTAGTGGTTAGTGAATAGTTGGTTTTCTTATGAAAGGGTGGGTTGTTATGAGAGTTCGTATAAGTTTATTGGTATTGGTTACTGTTGCTTTATTGGCGGGTTGCAGTGCGGCGAATGCGCCTGTTGAGACTGACGAGTCTCCATTGACTATAACCTATACTACCGAACCGGTGACTGTTGTCGAGCCTGTTGTTGAACCTGTTGAAGACGAGGAAGACGAGCAAGTCGCGGAAATTGAACCGGCAGAACCCGCGCCCTTGACACCTACCCTAATCGCCGACTTCCCGACAAGGTTCACTGACGAGGAATTAGACGGCAAAATCGCCATCGACTTCGGCGAGGGCGACTTCAACATGCTGCTCATGCCGCTTGGGAACACAATACACGTGCGTATTTGCTCGGTTAATTACGACGACGGCGTTTATTATATCGAGGACGAAATTCTAAACGTCTACTATTATTTCACGGGGTATTACATCAATTATTCGACCGCAACGCCCGGCGAAATTGCCACCGAAGCGATTATTATTAAGGATGCCAACGATAACATTCAAGAGATGATTCTAACTGCGGACGGCTATGTGGGCGGGGTGGAAATTGTCGATGTCTCGCCGTGGTGGTTTGAAACTAACGACGACTATATTGACATGTTCCTTGACGAGTTTAATCCGATAATTGACGGCGCGGAGTTGATTCACGCGGACAATCGCATATACTTGCAATACAGCGACGGCGAGTTGGTTGAGCTGTGTGAGCCGTTTTATTTACGGACTTTTGACATCAGTCCCGACAGAACCAAAATCAGCTTCCCGACTCCCCAACACGGCGGCGGTGACTTCTTTTACGTGGATATTCCGTCAAGAACAGTTACCCAAATCAGCGAGTTCAACAGGCGGGACTTGAGCCTTGCCCCCAAAAGGGCGGTATGGCTTGACGACGAGATTCTTTTGGTAATTGCGGGCCTCGACCAAGGCTCACTCTCGGTCGGCGGCAATATCTATTACTACAACATCACCGATGGCAGTAACGGTAAAATCATCAACATGGAGCTCGGCGTTACTTACCCCGAATTTGTGAGGCTTGCCATAGAGGGCGACCTGCTGACGATGGCAATCTGCGTGCATTTCAATGTCATGGACCCGAAGTTTACCTTTGATGACAGCATACCGCTCAGTCAAGTTTGGGAATTGATTCGAGACGGCGAGACTTATGAGTTTCCGGTTTTGGATATACCAAATAGAGTGATTAGTGATTAGTGGTTAGTATTAAACCCCCCATATTGTAATATATTAGTATATATTACAATATGGGGGATATGGGGGTTTTTTACATGCCGAGAAATTTTTTTGCAGGCGCGAACACGCCGAGCGGCTTCTTTGGACATTACGAAAACATAATAGCCTTCGAGAATATCAACCGCAAAATCTACATAAAAGGCGGCTCGGGGACGGGGAAAAGCACACTAATCAAGAAAACCGCCGATTATTTTTTCAAGAAGTCCGGCGGCAATATTTACGCCGAGCTGTTCTACTGCTCGAACGATGCCGAAAGCCTTGACGGTGTCAGCTTTCCGGAGTTGGGTGTGGCCGCTGTAGACGCGACTTCGCCGCACCCGGCAGACCCGCAGTTGCCCGGCGCAATCGACGAGATTTTCAACGCCGCCGATTACTTAGACAAGGCGTACATTAAAGAAAACAAACAAATTCTAACTGAATTGTACCTCGAAAAGAAGGCGTTGTACAATCGGGCCTACGGCTACTTGAGAGCGGCCGCCGAGATTCACAAGCTTAATTCGGGGCTGTATGCGAATGCACTCAACAAAGCCGCGCTGAATCAGCTTATAGCCGAACTGCTGAGGATTTTCAAGGACTGCAAGCCCACGACTGCGGCCGCCGACAATCGCGAACTGTTCGCGACGGCGATTACGCCCGAGGGGGTCAAAAGTTTCATCAACTCCGCCCTCGATGCCGATAAAACCTACGTTTTGCAAGGGTCGGGCGCGATGGGCATTACCGAGACACTTGAAATTCTGCAAAAAGCCGCAAACTTGAGCGGGTGCGACACCGTAAGTTTCAAAAGCCCGCTCGAACCCGCCAAAATCGAGCATCTTTACATAAGTATGCCGGACGGCGGGCGCGACATCGCGTTCACCACCTCGAACAAGTACCACGAGCACAAGCGGGACGAGGAGCGGGATTCAAGCGAGATTGACTTCGCCGAATTGCTCGACACCGCGAAAATGAAACAGCAGGGAGCGCAAATCAAATACAACAGCGAGATTTTCGGCGAGCTACTGCAAAAGTGCATTGGGACGATGGCGGCGTCAAAGGAACTGCACCTGAAAGTCGAGGAGATTTACGCCGAGGGCATGGATTTTAAGAGGATGAGCCGGGGGTTTTATCGGTTTTTGGAGGGGGAGTGAGTTTTTGCGGGGGTTGGGGGAGAGAGATTTTCTGCGAGTTTTGGGCGGGCGTGAATTTTCGCGAGTTTTGGGCGGGGGCGGGGGTCTATGTCTGCTCAACCTCACAGAACCGTACGCCCGCCACTGAAACTCGTCAAATCCCGCTCCCTCGACACGAAACTTTTCCCCTTGGCGACTTACGGGCATGCTCTACCTCAAAAATCTATCCTCACAAGAGATTTATTCTACCTACAAAGTCTTTGGGACGAGAGGGTTACGCTTAATCACGTGCAAAGGCGGGTCGTGCGGTTCTTTGAGGTTGAGCAGACATAGACCCCCGCACCCGCTATTGCCTACCTAAACCCCCCAAAACCCTCCCCACAAGCGCAGTAACCGTGTGCATTGCGCCGCCCGCACAAGCCGTTCAAATTTTACGGGCGAACGGAGTTCGCCCCTACCACATTGATAATTATTAACGACAGGGAAATTTTTTCAGCGTAGGGGCGGGATTCGACGGTTCGCCCGCATGACGGCGGATTATTTAATAGCTTCCGATGATTTCTATTTTTTCGATTTCGTCAAGAAATATTTCATACTGCGTGCCGTTTTCGACAATCGTTATACTTTCGGGGTCGGGTTCGTTGTCAAACTCACTCGTCCAGTCGATATATCTTCCTTTTCCTATAACACCATTGTCAAGAGTTACCTTAATAATAGCATTAATAGGTATTTTGCCGATTTCTTCACTTGTCATGTTATAACCTCCTTTTGGCTGTACACCGTGCCTTTTGAATAGTGCATAGAACCCCCTCAAGCCTTAATGACCCTCCCCACAACCGAAAACCAATTATAAACCATCGGCTCGGTGTGCGGGAACAGCAGCAACATTCGCACGAGGTAGACCGCGAAAATCAGCATGACAAACCCAAGCCGCGCCTTATTAGCGTGCTTGTTGTAGAAATTTGCGGCGCGGTTATTGCTGAATTTTGCAGAAACATCAACCCCCACGAACAGCACAGCGGGGAGCAGGAGCGGGTAAAAGCTCACCGACTGCCTGAAATTGCCCGACAAGAGCGCGATTACAGCGCGGCTAATTCCGCAGGCGGGGCAGGGGAGGCCGGTCAATGCCCGCGAAAGGCAGGCAGTCCCCGCGATAAGGCTTGCCGCAATCCAAAAAACCCCGATTGCTATTACAGGAATCGGGTGTATTTGTGACTTGATGTATGCACAAAAACGCCGGAATGAACCGGCGTTTTTATCATTTTCACGAGTTTGCATTAGTTAAGTTCCCAATGCTTGTTCAAAGCCTCTTGAATCTGGAACATCGCGACTATCGAGCCGATACCGCCGACAAAGGTCAGAATCAGCCATATAAAGAAGTTCTTGTTGTAGGGGACATTTTTGGGCGGGCAGATTTCGTCCGCTAAGGCGTTGTCGATTTTGTACCAAAGCAACAGGTAGACAAACGGGACAAGAATCGCGGCGATGTAGAGCCCGGTCGATAATTCTTCGCGCCCGAGGAGACCGTTCACGTCGGTCTTTGCTTGATAAAGCCAGTAAAGATAGTAGATACCGCATGTGAGAAGCGAGAAAATAATCACCGTAACGGGTGAGCGAGTTTTGCCTTTGTACATTATGTATACCTCCAAAAATTTAGTGGACTTTGCGCCGTAAATGGTAAATCTCGAACCTTTTTTGCCATGACCTTGACAAATCTCGAGCAACTTTTGCCGAGGTTTTGGACAAATCTCAAACAACCTTTGTCATGACCTTGACAAACCGCGACTTACACCCCCGTCAGCCAAACAACTTCATAAGTCCACCCGACTTATGGCTGACGGAATTGGCAAGCGGCGGCTCGCCGCCTGCGGATGACAGGACTTGAACCTGCACGAGCGTACGCCCATTAGCCCCTCAAGCTAACGTGTCTGCCATTCCACCACATCCGCAATTACGCAAATTAAGCATAACAACAATAGTTTACCACATAATACAGAGTTTGTCAAGCATAAATTTGTAAAAAAATAAAAAATTTTTCTGCAACCTTTTAATTAGTTGCGTTGTGTTAGGGTTGTATGGTATAATAAATTACACAACACACAGGAGGATACTTATTATGAAACACTTAACATTTTCTAAGAAACTTATCGCACTTCTACTTGCAATCGCCATGATTGCGGCGATTTTTGCGGCTTGCTCAAAGGACGAGAAGCCCGAAGAACCCGACCCCGACAATACCACAAGCACAAGTGACACGCCCGACGTTGAGGGCAGTACGCAAGGTACACAAGGCGGCCAAGGTGGCCAAACCGGAATAGTACCTATGGCGCGCGAAATTATCGCCACCGACGACTTCAGCGAAATCTTCCTCATGATTAGCGAGGTGGCCGAGCGGAATTATCGGCGTTTTGAAGAATACGAGCGCAATATTGCGCCCGCTGTTGCAAGTTTTGATTCGGCTGAGGGCGAAATGGAGGTCTTCGCCGATGATGCAGGCGGCAATGTTGAGACCGCGGCAGTAGCACCCGCGCCGACTACCGATACCGCGCTCCCCGCCGAAGAAAAAATGCAAAATCCCACCACCGAAGGCCCCGCCTCCGAACCCGCTCCCGACCCCAATCCCGGAGCGGGCGGCGACAGAGCTGTAGGCGGTGACGGCGGTTACAGCGACAGCGATTACTTGAGCGTTATGACCGAAGAAGAACCGAGCGGTAGTCCGAGCAGTGAACCGGGTGGCGAGCCACAGGCCATGGCAGTTGACGAAAATGCAGAAGACGCAATCGGCGGCGGCGACGG
>WRMK01000010.1 GCA_009777155.1 Oscillospiraceae bacterium | reverse complement strand
AAAAACAATTCAGTAATAAAAATAACCGCCATAATCGCCGCCCTGCTTGCAATCAGCGCACTTGCGGCGGGGGTTTTCGCTTGTTTTGTGGCCGACGCCGTGCCTTTCTCGGATAAGCTGCTCGCCTATTCAATATTCGCCGCTGTACTTGCGATTGTTCTGACAATCGCGGGGTATTTTGCGGTGAATTATTTTATTACACGCAAATCCGAAGACCCCGCAACTTCTGACACAGTGTCAAGTGAACCTGAAAAGCCCGCCGAAATCACCGAGCTTGAAGAAAATTTCCGCAACACCGAAAACCAACTGCGCGAAGCCGCACTATACGCCGAGCAAGCGTCCCGCCTTAAATCCATGTTCTTAGCCAATATGAGCCACGAAATCCGCACACCCATGAACGGCATAATCGGCCTTGCCGAACTCGCACTTGATAATCGCGAATTGTCCGAGAAAACCGTCGACTACTTGTCCAAAATCAAGGCCAGTGCATCGGCCTTGCTCGGTATAATAAATGATATATTAGACATTTCCAAAATCGAAGCGGGCAAGGTCGAGCTTGAAAAAGTGCCGTTTACACTGGGGGATATTTTCACGAGTTGCCAAAATATCGTCCAGTATAAAGAGAGTGGCAAGAACCTGCAATTTATCTTCAACTGCGGGGATTTGCAGGGATTGCGGCTGAAAGGTGACCCGACAAAACTTAGCCAAGTCTTCTTGAATTTGCTGTCGAACGCGGTGAAATTCACCAACGAGGGGGTAATTGAGATGACGGCGCGGCTTGTCGAAAAATCCGACAATCTCGTAACCGTCGTCTTCATGGTCAAAGATAGCGGCATAGGCATGACTGAGGCGCAGTTGAAGAAAATCTTCGAGCCGTTCTCGCAAGCCGACATCAGCACCACCCGCAAGTACGGCGGCACCGGTTTGGGCCTAACTATAACCCGCACATTCCTGAATCTTATGGGCGGCGAAATGACGGTGGTAAGCAGCCCCGGCCAAGGCAGTACCTTCAGCTTCACCCTGCAATTCCCGCTTGCCGCAAAAGTCCCGAAAATTTTAAGCGCGATGCCGCCCGAAGAAGTGGGCAAAAAGCCGGTCTTCGCGGCGGAAGCCTTGGTCTGCGAAGACAACGCCATTAATTACCAAGTAATCGAGGAGCATTTACTGCGTATCGGAATTACGCCTTATGTAGCCGAAAATGGCAAAATCGGCGTCAATATGGCGCGCACTCGAATGAGAACAGGCAAGCCGTTCGACATAATCCTCATGGATATACATATGCCCGTAATGGACGGGGTCGAAGCCACACGCCATTTGATTAACGCAGACTGCCACACCCCCATTATCGCAATGACCGCCAACGCCATGAAGGAAGACCGCGAGCTGTTCCTCAAAAGCGGCATGGCAGATTATATCTGCAAGCCCTTTTCGGGGCGCGATTTGTGGGATTGCCTGCTAAAATATATCAAGCCCGTAAGATTCGACGAGGTCGTCTTCGACAGTACTAAAAGAGACTGGGAGAGCGGCGGCGTAATCGACAACGCCCTCGGCTTGGAGAAATCGGCAGGGGACGCCGCGCTGTACAAGAAAATCAAGAGCGAGTTCTACTTTGACAACTTAGATATAGTGGAAAAAATCCAAGCCGCCGCCGATTCGGGCGACTTCAAAACCGCACACAGACTTTCGCATACTCTAAAAGGCGTGTCGGTGCTAATCGGCGCGATTCCGTTGTCGGAGACGGCGTTGGCGGCAGAGAAAAACTTTGCCGACGAGACCTACGACAAGGAATTACTAATAACACTCAAAGAACGCTTAGACGAAGTTCTTGAAGTTCTGCTACCATCTGCACACACCGAAAAAGCCGAGCTTGAAAAACTCCGCGAATTGCAAAGCCGCAAAGAGACCGACGTCGCAAAGGCACGCGAAATTATCGCCAAATTAGAGCCCGCCTTGATTGAGGGAAATTCAACGGCATTAGAATTCGCAGACCGACTAATCGCAGTAGTGCCGCTGGATTTATGCAGGGTCTTCTTAGAATTTGTCTCCGACTACGAATTTGACGCCGCCCTCGACGAGCTACTAAGACTAAAGCAACAGCTTGAAGTTTTGACGTAGGAACGCAGATACTGAGAGACGTAGGAACGCAGATACTGAGAGCGGGTGCAGTAGGGGGTAGGGGGGTAGGGGTGCGGCAGGTGCGGTTGACCGCCAGCCCGCCACACAGCCTATCATCTCCCGCGACCTCGTCATGAAACTTTTCCCCTTACGATTTATAGGCATGATGTAGTTTAGAACCATGCCCGCTTTGTAGGCACGTGCTTCATACAAGGTCTCGTGTCGAGAAAGTTAAGTTTCTACAACTGAAATCGCGGGCGTGCGGCAACCGCACCTGCCGCACCCCTACCCCCCTACCCCCTACTGCACCCCTAAACCTTACCACCACAGCACCCCTTACCGCCCTTTGCCGCCCTCAAAAGGAGAATACTATGAACAAACCAAAAGTTTTAATCGCCGACGACGAGAAATCCACCCTTGACGTTTTGGTGCGGATTTTGAAAGACGACTTCTCGGTTTACCCCGCGAAAACGGGCGGCGGCGCGTTGAAGAAAGCATCGGAAATCAACCCCGACTTGATAATTCTCGATGTCGTCATGCCCGACATCAACGGCTTCGACGTCCTCGCCCGCCTAAAAGCGGACGTCCTGACCGCACATATCCCCGTGATTTTTATCACCGCCTTAGACAACCCCGCCGACGAACAGCGCGGGCTATCGCTCGGGGCGGCCGATTATATCTTCAAGCCGTTCAATAACGAGGTCGTCAAGGAGCGGGTCAAGAAACATATCGGCATGTCGCTGCTGCTCCGTGCCAAGGAGGAACTCGGCACGATTGAGCCTGTCACCGGATTCCTCAACAGGAAAGGCTTCGACCAACAGCTTTTTGTCGAATGGGCGCGTTCGGTGCGGGAGCAAAAGCCTGTTAGCCTTATGTTAGTGGCAATTGCCGACTTCGACAATTCTCTCGATAAAGCCACACTCATGCAGTCGGCGGCGGAAATCCTGCGCCGTAACCTAAAACGCGCAACCGACGTCGTCGCCCTGTACAACCAAGGCATATTCGCGGTTATCCTGCCCAACACCCCGAAAAGCGGCGCAGAAACGCTGGCATCTGCAATAAAGAGCAAAACCCACACGTCCGAAATCCATTTCAACATCGGCGTGTCAACCGCCGAGCCTAAGAAGGGGGACGAAATATCCCTACTGGTGCTTCAAGCCGACCGAAATTTGAAAGACGAATAATAAACTTGACTTACTCGTAAACATGTGATATAATGGATATAGTCGGTCATTTTAAGAATAGGCGAAGGATTTGCGCGGATTTTTGTCGTCATACAAGGCAATTTTTGTGCGAATATACGCTTATATTTAAGCAAAAATTAACGCAGTATGGCGGCAAAAAGACCGCAAAGACAAGTCTATTCTTAAAATGACCGACTATGCAATCACATCGGAAAGGACAGATTATTGTGGCGTTTGAAAAATCCTGTGGGGCTATTGTTTACAGAAAATTCCACGGCAACACCGAGGTTCTGCTGATAAAACACCTGAAATCGGGGTACTGGTCGTTCCCGAAAGGCCACTCCGAGGGCGACGAAACCGAGGTGGAGACCGCATTGCGCGAGATTAAAGAGGAGACCGGCTTGGACGTTTTTATCGACACCGGGTTCCGCGAAACGGTTACTTTTTCACCGCGCAGGGATTCGACAAAAATGGTGGTATATTTTGTCGCAAAAGCCAAAAACGGCGACGTTTTGCCGCAGGCGTCCGAAATTTCCGAAACAAAGTGGGTCGAAATAAATAAGGCGATGAGTTATCTTACATACGATAACGACAGGGTTATCGTGAGTAAGGCGAAGGCGTTTATTGCCTTAATGAAATGAAATAGAAACTAACGTGATTTTTGCTTACGGGCGGTTGCCCCGCGCAAGGCTGCCCCGTGAACCATGTCAGGCGGGGAACCGAGCAGCATTAAGCGGTAAGCGGCTTGTGTTGCGGTTCAGCAGCCGTTCGTAAGGAGAAATCACGACGAACAATTGACAATGGACAATGGACAATGGACAATGGACAATGGACAATGGACAATTGACAATGGATAATGGACAATTGTTTTACGGACGGGCAATGCCCGCCCCTACATTACAAAACCATCGAAAGGAGAATTTTTTTGAAACGTAAAATGGAAATTGCATCAAACCGGGAGGTTTGCATGCTCTAAATCAGCACATACCTCCCGTAAAGTTGGGTCATGTAAACAACTTTTAGGAGGAATAGACTTGAACAGGAAAAATATACACAACCGCCACGACTCGCATTGTGGGGGTGGCGATAGCTTTAATTGCAAGGTCTGTAATCATTTAGTCGTCTCGCACGGTGCGGGAAGTCTGCATAGAAATCACTGCCCGAATTGTCTCTCAAGCCTGCATTTGGACAACGAGCCGGGCGACCGCAGCGCGGATTGCGGCGGCATTATGGAAGCAATCGGCGTCTGGGTGAAAAACGGCGGCGAGTGGGCGATAATCCATCGCTGTAAACGGTGCGGCGAATTAAGCACAAACCGCATCGCCGCTGATGATAACCCTTTGAAACTGATGTCGGTCGCGTTGAGGCCATTGAGTGCGCCGCCGTTTCCCTTGGATAGTTTACGGTTGACGGTTGACAGTTTGTAGGGGCGCGCATTGCGCGCCCGCAATCCCACACAACCGCCCACAACCACCGAAAACCCACGCACCCGCAAAACACCCGAAACGCGGCGCGGTGTTTTGTAGGGAACGGTTCATAACCGTTCCGTTTACAACGCCGTGCAAACTTGCGGAACGTTTACAACGCCGCGCAGACTTGCGGAACAGTTACAATGCCGCGCAAACTTGCGGAACAGTTACAATGCCGCGCAGACTTGCGGAACGTTTACAATGCCGCGCAGACTTGCGGAACGGTTACAATGCCGCGCAAACTTGGCGGAACGGTTACAATGCCGCGCAGATTTGCGGAACGGTTACGAACCGTTCCCTACAATAAAATTTTCAACCACCGAAAACCCCCCGCAACCCCAAAAAATTAAACCATTTCTACATTCTGCATTATAATTTCTGCATTAACTGAAAGGGTGATATAAATCTACTTAGCACTATACAGAAAATACCGCCCCGAGACCTTTCGGGACGTCTTTTCGCAGGAGCACATCACGACCACCCTGCGTAACCAAATAAGCAACAGCCAAACCTCTCACGCCTACCTTTTCACGGGTTCGCGCGGGACAGGTAAGACTACTTGTGCGCGGATTTTTGCCAAGGCGTTGAACTGCCTGAACCCGGACGGCGGCAATCCCTGTTTGGTTTGCACTGCCTGTTTGGCAATCGACGACGGCGCGCAGGATATAAGCGAGATTGACGCGGCGTCGAACCGCGGAATTGACGATGCGCGAATGTTGCGGGAAGAAATCCGCTATGCGCCTGTTGCCCTAAAATACCGCGTTTATATAATCGACGAGGTGCATATGCTGACGACCGAGGCATTCAACGCGCTGTTGAAAACCCTCGAAGAGCCGCCCGCGCACGTTGTTTTTATACTCGCGACTACCGAAAATCACAAAGTCCCGCTGACGATTTTGTCGCGGTGTCAACGGTTCGAGTTTAAGCGAATTTTAACAAGCGATTCGGTTGCATATCTCACGCAGGTTGCACGTAAAGAAGGCGCGAAATTAGTCGAGAGCGCGGCGGAATTAATCTCGCGGTTGTCGGACGGCGGCATGCGGGACGCTTTGTCGTTGCTTGAGACTTGCATTTCGGTTGCAGGCGGCGCGGAAATAACCCCCGAACTCGTGAAAAATTCGGCGGGCGTTGCAGGCAGTGAACATGTTTTCGGCATTTCGGAAGCCATACTCAACAAGGATTACCCCGCGGCCCTGAAAATCATCAGCGACCTGCACAATTCGTCCAAGGACATGGGGCGGCTCTTGCAAGAATTAATACGGCATTACCGCAATTTAATGCTGCTGAAACTCATGCCCGACAATCCGGATACAGCCGAGATGATTGTCATAGTCTCGGAAGAATCGGCGGCCTACCAAAAACTCACACAAGGCTACAGCTTACAGCAAATTCTGAAAAATCTCGAGGTAATCGAAGAATACGCCGAGAAGATTCCGCGCAGGGCGGATAAGCGATTGGCGGCGGAAATGTGCGTGGTGCAGATGACGGTTGATAGTGGTCAGTGGATAGTGGATAGTGGACAGTTAAATAAGCCTGTTATGTCGCCGCAAACGCCACAGCCGCAAGTGCAACCACAGCCGATTGCACCCCCAAAACCGCAATCTCTACCACCTATGAACAGTACGCAAGAGACTGCGCCGTGGGCGAGTGCATTAGCAACTGTAAGTCGGCTTGAAGCTGAAACGCCTGCTGAATTACCGCCGCCTGTTGCGGAATTACAACCGGTTGAGAAAATTTACAGCTTTATAAACTTATTAAAACAAAAAGGAATAGAGGTAAAAGAACGATGAAAGCGAGACTACCAAAGGAATACCAAAACAAGGGCGCGGGCAATATGAACGACATGATTCGGCAAGCGCAGAAAATGCAGGACTTGATGAAAGTCAAGCAGGACGAGCTTGCGGAGACCGAGTTTTCGACACAGGCGGGCGGCGGCATGATTGAGCTTGTCATGACCGGCGCACACGAACTCCGCTCGGTCAAAATCAAGCCCGAACTCATCGACCCCGAAGCCCCCGAAGACTTGGAAGACATGATTATCGCAGGGGTCAACGCGATTGTTCAAAAGGTCGATGAGGAGAGCGCGGCCGAGATGGAGAAGATTTCGGGCGGGCTTAGTTTGGGGATGCCGGGAATGTTTTGATTAAATGATAATGCAGAATGCAGAATGCAGAAATTATTTAATTTTTATGGTTGTTTTCCGACGGATAAATGCGTTGTAAATTTATTTATTTCTGCATTCTGCATTCTCATTTCTGCATTACCGTAGGGGTTTTTTATGCGAACTGAACAAGAAATGCTCGATTTAATTATCGGTGTCGCAAAGGACGACGAGCGGATTCGCGCGGTTTTGATGAGCGGTTCGCGGGCCGATTCGTCCGCACCGCGAGATTCCTTTATGGACTACGACATCGAGTATTTTGTGCATGATGTTGCACCTTTTTATGATAATTTGAACTGGCTTTATGAGAAATTCGGCAAGCCGGCTGTTTTGCAATTGCCCGAAAGTAATACCTTGCCGTCATTGCCGCCAATTGCCGATACACCTTTAGGTGAGGGTCACTGTACTTACCTTGCACTTTTCGAGGACGGCAACCGCATAGATTTGTCAATCGTGAGTTACAAATACACCGACAACGGCGAACCTGCAATTGTGCTTTTAGACAAGGATAATGGCGAAGGTTTTTTGCCGAAAGTGATACACCCGAAGCCCGATTATTGGCACATCAAACCGCCCACAGCCGAGCATTTCCGCGACTGCTGTAACGAGTTTTGGTGGTGCTTGAACAACGTCGCAAAGGGCATTGCGCGAGACGAGCTCCCCTACGCAAAGCACATGTTTGACTGCGTTGTCCGCGACATGTTGGATTTGATGCTTGGGTGGTTTATAGGCGTTGACAAACAGCACAATTTTGCAGTTTCTGCGGGGAAACAAGGCAAATATTTCAAGCGGCTTTTGCCCCCGGAAATCTATGAAAATTATTGCAAGACCTACTCGGATTCAAACTACGAAAATTTTTGGGCGGCGGTGTTCAGCGGCTGTGAATTGTTTCGTAGTGCGGCTTTGCGGGTTGCGGGGGAGATGGGGTTTTGTTATGATGAGGGGGAGGAGCGGGGGAGTGTCAACTACTTAAATCAATGCAGAAATGATAATGCAGAATGTAGAAATGAATTTTAATGTAGGGGCGCGCATTGCGCGTCCGCAACCCCGCGCAACCACCGAAAACCCACGCGTCCGTAAACCCGCACAATCGCCGAAAATCCCCGAAACACATCGCGATGTTTGTAGGGAACGGTTCATAACCGTTCCGCAAAGTTTCCGCGAGTATGTAATTTGCGAAAATTTACATGGTCTCATCAACGGAACGGTTACGAACCGTTCCCTACAATAAAATTTTTGGGCGACATGAAATACCGCACAACCGCGCCCGACTGCAATCCCGCGCAATCCCACGCACCACCGAAAATCCACGGGCGCGTAAAACCCACGGGCGAACACAGTTCGCCCCTACATTGAAAAAAATCACAGACAACCGCAAAACCCCCCGAAACGTGGCGCGGTGTTTTGTAGGGAACGGTTCATAACCGTTCCGCAAAGTTTCCGCGAGTATGTAATTTGCGAAAATTTACATGGTTTCATCAACGGAACGGTTACGAACCGTTCCCTACATTAAAATGTCAATAAAATTTTTGGGCGGCATGAAATACCGCACAACCGCGCCCGCCCGCAACCCCACGCACCACCGAAAATCCACGGCCGCGTAAAACCCACGGGCGAACACAGTTCGCCCCTACACTGAAAAAATTTACAGACAACCGCAAAATCAATGCAACCGCCACAAACCCCCGAAACGTGGCGCGGTGTTTGTAGGGAACGGTCCATAACCGTTCCGTTTATAAGGTCTGCGGAAACATATACAACGATTACGAAAATGCGAAAAAATACGGAACGGTTAAGAACCGTTCCCTACAATAAAATTTTTGAGCGACATGAAATACCGCACAACCGCACCCGCCCGCAATCCCGCGCACCGCCGAAAACCCAAGGGCGCGTAAAACCCACGGGCGAACACAGTTCGCCCCTACGCTGAAAAAAATTACAAACAACAGGAAAATCATTTCTGCATTATCATTTCTGCATTAAATAAAAAGGAGATTAACCCATGGCCGAATACACCTCCCTACCGCTCATCTTAGCGGCAGAGCAATTCGCGAAACTGCCCGGCATAGGCATGAAAACAGCGCAGAAACTTGCCTATCATGTGCTGACAATGCCGCCTGCCGAGGTGGAAATGTTCGCGGAAACTTTGATTACAGCGCGACAAACCGTGCGATATTGCAGAGTTTGCCAAAACTTTACAGAGAGCGAATCCTGCCTGATTTGCGCGAGTTCTGCCGAGGGGAAACGGCAGAGCGAGCTGATTTGCGTGGTGGAAGCCCCGAAAGATGTCTCCGCAATTGAGCGGGCGGGCGGCTTTGAGGGGGTCTATCACGTCCTGCACGGGCTGATGTCGCCCATGGACGGAATCGGGCCGGAGCAGATACGCATTAAGGAGCTGATGACGAGGTTGTCGGGAGATGTCGCGGAGGTGATAATGGCGACAAACCCGACGATTGAGGGCGAGGCGACGGCGAGTTATATCAGCAGGCTGATTAAACCTATGGGGATAAAGGTCTCGCGGTTGGCGTACGGATTGCCTGTGGGGGCGAGTTTGGAGTTTGCAGACGATGTGACACTTGTGCGGGCGATGGAGAATCGGAATGAGATATAGTTAAAATGTAGGGGCGCGATATATCGCGTTCCTACATTTTTTATACCTACAAAAAAGTGGGTACTTGACAGCTTTTTGTTACTATGTTATGCTTTTCTTGGGGTGAAAAAAAGTTGGAAATAAATCTACAGAAACGGGGAAAACGAAACTTTTTTATTAACTCGTTGGTGTAGGTGGACAGGAGGGAAATTATGAAGATAAGGGAGGCCTACAACTGCCCGTTGGAGCTTATTCACGACATGATTAGAGGGAAATGGAAGACGATGATTGTCTATCAATTGCAGTTCGGCAATACGTCGTTGTCTCAATTGCGGCGCGACATTACGGCGATTACCGAGAAGATGTTACTGCAACATTTGAACGAGCTTCAAAGTGTCGGAATGGTTGACAAAGTCAATGTTCAGAACCCGTCTCCACAAGCAACGTGCCGATAAATCGAGCGATATTTTTTGCCAGACTGAAGGCCGGCGCAGTGCGCTAATTTTCGTAATGCTTTGTGCATTGCGGAAATTTTTAACGCAGTATGGCGGAAAATTCGCCGATTTAGCGGTGCGTTGCTTGTGGATACGGGTTCTCAAGGCTACCCGCTCGGTGTCGAAGATAGCAATTTTACTTTTAATTTACTACGCAATCCAAGCGCAAAACCGCATAGGTAATAGCTTTTACGCTTGTCTATCGAGTAATTAATAAGTAAAATTGCTATTTTTCCTGACCGAGCGCGGCAAAAAAATCAGCCGCGCGGTGAACATCATGCAGGAAGTCGGCATTGAGTACATGGTTGAGCTCGGGCTGACGGAGATATTAGACCAAAAAAATATACAGTACGAGGGCGAAATAATCTACAACGGTAATCGGCATCTTTTTGAGGGGGGTGAGAAGAATGAAACTTAAAAGAATTATTGCGGTTATAATTACCGCAACACTTGCAATAGGCGTTACAGCATGTGCCGAAAGTGTCGGCGATAACGATAATGAGACAACGCTGTTGTATCAAGGCCATGCGAGTCTGCGGATAACCGCAAAAGACGGAACGGTCATCTATGTTGACCCCGCCGCCGGAGCCGGCTATGATGTACCTGCCGATATTATTTTCGTGACACACGGGCATAGCGACCACAATAAAATCGACCGAGTAACTCAGAAAGACGACTGCATAATTATCACAAGTGCCGATGCCATAAACGGCGATGAATACAGCACATTTTCGATTAAAGGCATAGAGGCCGAAGCCGTCGAGGCCTATAATGCTAACCACAGCAAAGCCACGAGTGTCGGCAATAGTAAATTAACTTAAAAAACACTAAAACCTCTCGCCACAAAACCGCATAGGTAATAGCTTTTGCGGCGATTTGTTTTGTGTTTTAATAAGTTAATTTACTATCATAATCACGGTAGACGGCATAAAAATTTACGTCGCCGGAGACACCTCAAAAACAGAGCAAATGGAAACACTCGCCGAAAAGAAAATCGACTACGCATTTCTGCCATGTGACGGAAGATATAACATGGACGTTGCGGAAGCAATGGAGTGCGCCGAAATAATCGGCGCGAAACGCAACATTCCGTATCACATGACAGGGAGCGTGAGCGTGCTGTTTAAGAGCGAAGTTGCCGAAAGTTTTGATGAGTTTCTCGATAGGTTAATTGTCGAGGCGGGGGAGGAGATTGTGTTGAAAAAGGGCGGGTGAGCGCATTAAAAGTTGAAAAATATAAACGGTTCGTAAAAATTTACGGGCCGTTTATTTTCTATTTGACGTTCCCCAAAATCCATGCTATAATAAAACCATGAACAAAAAAAACACACCCGAATTAACCGGGTTATCCGAATTATCCGAATTAACCGGCCTAACCCCCACCGAAGTCCTCACACGCGAGAAATCGGGGCAAATCAACGGCAACTGCAACATTCCGTCGAAGTCCATTGCCGAAATCATCAAAACCAACACCCTCACCTTCTTCAACCTGCTGATACTCGGGCTCGGCGCGGCGGTTTTCTTGACGGGCGAGTACAAAAATATGCTGTTTCTCGGCGTGATTTTTGCGAACACTCTAATCGGGATTTTTCAGGAGCTGCGCGCAAAACGCGCCATAGACCGCCTTTCGCTGATTAGTGCGGCGCGGGCTACTGCGATTCGCGGCGGCGAGACCTGCGAAATTCCTGTTGAGAAAATTGTCTTAGACGATGTATTGCTACTTTCGGAGGGCGGGCAAATCCCCGCCGATAGCGAGGTATTGAGCGGCGAAATCGAGGTTAACGAAAGCCTTGTGACGGGCGAGAGTGACCCTGTGTTCAAAAAAGCGGGCGATTCGTTACTCTCGGGGAGCTTCGTAATCTGCGGGGAGGCGGCGGCAAAAGTCTGCAAAGTCGGCGCGGATAGCTTCGCGTTTTCGATTATGAAAGGCGCGAAATACCTCAAAAAACCGGTCTCGAAAATCCTCATCTCGATTAACAAATTAGTCAAAATTATCGCGTTTATCATAATCCCGCTCGGCATTGCGCTGTTCGTCGATGCCTTGTTTTTCGCCGACCACCGGGTTTCGAGTACCGCCGATTCGGTCAACAGCGCGGTTGCGGCGGTCATCGGCATGATTCCGCAGGGGCTAATCCTGCTCACGAGCATAACCATGGCGGTCAGCGTAATCCGCATTTCGCGGCGCAGTGCCCTAATGCGGGACATGTACAGTGCCGAGGCCTTGGCGCGCACGAATATCCTGTGCCTTGACAAAACCGGCACAATCACGACCGGCGAGATGACGGTCGAGCAAGTAATCCCTTTGGGCAATGCGGATTTACACGAGATTGAAGCCGCACTCTGCGCCCTAATGCACGCACTCCCCGACAAAAACCCCACCGCGACTGCAATTAGGAGCAAGTTTTCAGGTACAGGTGGCACTGGTACCGCAGGTGTAGTCTGCGGTACTTGGAACGCCGAAAGTATTACCCCCTTTTCAAGTGCCCGCAAGTACAGCGGCGCAAGTTTCACGGGCCGCGGAAGTTACACCCTCGGCGCACCCGAGTATCTGAACGCGCCCGTCCCCGCCGAGTACACCGACAAGCGCACGGTCGCACTCGCGCATAATAATAAAGCCGTCGCGCTGATTATCATGAGCGATATTATTCGCCGTGACGCCCGCAGAACCTTGGCGTTTTTCGACAAGCAAGGCGTGAAGATTAAAATTATTTCGGGCGACAATCCGCTGACGGTGAAAAATTCCGCAATTGCCGCGGGTGTAAAGCACGCCGACGAAGCCCACAGCCACGTTGACATGAGCAAATTTTCGCCGAGCGACACTGCAAAAATTGCCGAAATTGCCGAAAAATACACGATTTTCGGGCGAACTTCCCCGCAAATGAAGCTTGAAATTATCAAAGCGTTAAAAATTAACAACACCGTCGGCATGGTCGGGGACGGCGTGAATGACGTGTTGCCCTTGAAAGAGGCCGACTTTTCGGCGGCAATGCAGTCGGGGAGCGAGGCGGCACGCAACGTCTCAAGCCTTGTGCTTTTGGACAATAATTTTGCGGGCCTACCCGCCGCAGTCGCCGAGGGCCGCCGCAGTATCAACAACTTAGAGCGGGGCGCGGCACTGTTCCTCACAAAGACAATCTACGCCTTGGTTTTGGCGGCCGTCTTCCTCTACCCCGCCATGCCCTATCCGTTCATTCCGATACAGATGACGCTCATAAATGGGCTATTTATAGGCATGCCGAGCTTCGTTTTGGCGTTCGAGAAAAACTCCGGCGTAGTCAAGGGTGACTTCCTAAGCAACGTCCTGCGAAACGCAGTCCCCAACGGGCTTTGCGCCGTTCTCGGCATAAGTATCTTGGCAATTTTCGCAAAACTTCTCGACTTCACCTACGAAGAAACCCGCACCTCCGCGACAATCGTCCTCGGCATGGCATCTTTTGTGATACTGTGCAGAATCTGCCGCCCGCTCAACCGCCAAAGGTTCATTCTCGTGGCAATTTCGGGCATACTGTTTTCGCTTGCCGTGGAAATTTTCGAGGACTTGTTGTCGGTAACGGCGTTCACGCCGCAGATGCACGCGGTGACGTTCGCGCTTTGCGCCGCGATGTTGCCGGCTTGTGTGGTGATGCCGATTTTGACTGATAAAATTTATGAGACTTATAAGCGGCGCAGGGGGCAGTAGGGGTAGGGGGGCTATGTCTGCGCCACCGCAAGAATCGCACGCCCGCGTTCTACGCTTGATAAAGCTTAACCTTCTCGAGCCGAACCGTTAGTAAGTAGCACAAGCCTAATGCGAGTGCAGACTATTTAATTTGATGAAACCCGTCAAGTCGTGAACTTGTAAGGTCGCAATCGAGAAAGTGGAGTCTGAACAGCCTGTGTGGCGGGCTGGCGATTCTTGCGGTGGCGCAGACATAGCCCCCCTACCCCTACAGCCCCCCCAAACCACATCAAACTTAAAGGAAAATAAAACGACATGAACCAAAACAACAAAGTAAAAATCTTCACCGACGGCGCATGCTCCGGCAACCCCGGCCCGGGCGGCTGGGGCGCGATACTGCGGTGCGGCGACAAGGAGGTCGAATTGTCGGGCGGCGAGGCCGCCACGACCAACAACCGCATGGAACTCACCGCCGCAATTGAGGCATTGGCGCGGCTTACCCGCCCTTGCACAGTCACCCTGCAAACCGATTCGCGCTATGTAGTTGACGGAATCGAGAAAGGTTGGGCGAAAAATTGGCGGCGAAATAATTGGACAAAGTCCGACAAAAAACCCGCGCTGAACCCCGACTTGTGGGAGAAATTGCTGAACCTGTGCGAGATTCACGAGGTAACTTTTACGTGGATAAAAGGCCACGCAGGTCACGCCGAAAACGAGCGGTGCGACCAATTAGCGCGTGAAAAAATTCCGAGGTAGCCGTTACGAGTATAATCTACATAATATAGAAACGATACATTTCACGCCCCCTGCATGTAGGGGCGAGTTACCTACACCCGCCAATCACGCCGGTCGCCGATACAGGAAATTTTTATGAAATTCATCATAATATACGATTTTTCTTGACATTTGGGATATATTATAGTATCATGGTATTATGTATACTTGTCTGTTATTATAAAATGAACGGGAGGAATCCCTTTGAAACTCGGTAGCGTGGCGTTTTTCAAGCGTTTGATTGTCTTTTTTGTGTTACTGCTGATTGCGGGACTTACAGCCGCGACAGTCTTTTTGGCTTTTCTGAACAGTGATAAATCTAATGTAATCGAGCAGCTTGTGTCGGACAAGAGCGCGTTGCAAGCCCTGCATAATTTAGACGGCGCAAGAAGCGCGCCCGATATTGACGACATCATCGCAATTCTCGACGGCATCGGAATTGATTATACCGCGTTGGTCAATGCTATATACGAGGGTCACAGCGGCGCGTTCGATGGGGTTCGTGAGTTTTTGCAACCCGAAGTCGGCGATGAATCCGAAAGCCCGAGCAGTGGCGATATTAGCGATAATGGCGATAATGGTGATACTCCCGAAAATAATCCGTCCTCGCATGAGACCGAGCCGTTTGTTTTACCGGAACCTGAATTGACAGAAGAACCCGAACCCGCAATTGAACCCGAACCCGAACCCACCGCAAACCCCTACACCGAGTTGTACCCGCACCTATACTCGGGGTTCACCCCGCCCGCCGCCTACATGGACGACTCGAATTACATCTACCTCACCTTCGACGACGGCCCGACGACCGGCATTACCGACAATATCCTGCGTTATCTCAACAGGCACGACGCCAAAGCGACCTTCTTCGTAATGCCGAGCGATACCGAAAACGGCAAGAATTTCCTCAACCAAATGCTCGACAATGGCCACGAAATCGCCGTTCACTCAATGACCCACGAGTATGAATTAATCTATGCGAGTGTGGAAAATTTCCTTGAAGATTTCAATCAAGCCTTTAATTTAATCTACGAGCAGACCGGCTATAAGCCGTATCTATACAGATTTCCCGGCGGCAGCATCAACGATTTTAATGCAAACGTGAGAACCGATATAATCGCCGAAATGAACCGCCGCGGATTTATCTACTTCGACTGGAACGTGGACAGCCGCGACGCTCTCGGCGCGAACTGGTCGCAGATGTGGTCGTCCGTTTTGGAAGACATCGAGAACCTCAACCGTGCAGTAGTGCTGTTTCACGACCGCCCCGGCGGCAATAACACCTACTTGGTAATAGAAGATATTATAAAGGAGCTAATCGCGAAAGGGTATACCTTGAGCGCGATTACACCCGAAACGAGACCTATGCAATTCTAATTGTAATAATCGCAGAACCCCCGAATGTAGATGTACTGCATAAAACCCCTGCATGTAGGGGCGAACTGTGTTCGCCCGCAAAATATTAAGCTCGCAAACGGCAAAGTTTTAATTACGAAAGGATTATTAAAATTATGGGACTTAGAGAAAATTTTACTCAGGCTTTGAGGGAACTTAGCGGCACTACCCCCGCAAAAGAACCATCGCTCGAAAAGGACGTCAAGGCGGCATCGGTGAAGGCGTCGCAGGTCGAGGATTTGCGGCGAAAGGTCGAGTCGGACATGGCGGAAATCACGTCGGAGCTTGCCGCGGGCGAGTCGTTTTCCGCGCCTTATATCCCTGCGCCTGTTGTGCAGGATACTGCCGCGGTATTCCCGCAGAATCTGCACGTTTCACCGGGTGCAAATATGCAAAACGCGAACGTTATCAACAGCCGCGCCGCAACCGACGAGATGAGCACTGCGCCGATTTACCCCACACAGCAAACTTTGCAACCGCAAAATCTTCCGAGAAGCACGCCGCAACCCAACGGTGGTTCTACCTATGCGACAAATGCGTTCGGGGATGTTTTGCCGGAACAGACTTCGCAACCCGCACATTCCAACATACCGCCGCTTACTTCGAGTATACCGCCGATTACGCAAAATACCGCAAGCTCGCCCCCGCCCCCACCCCCGCTTTCAACGGGCATACCGCAAGCAGGCTCAATGCCGCTTGCCCCACTCGGCGACATCGGCAGCGACGGCTTGGACAGTGAGATTACCGTCATATCCAAGAACACCGTAGTCGAGGGGAATATCCGCTCGTTCGCCAACATGAACATAGACGGCAACGTGCGCGGCGATATTGAGACTACCAAAAACGTAGACTTGAACGGCAAAATCGTAGGCAATTTAACCTGCAACAACGCCCAAATGCTGACCTCGCAGATTCAAGGCAACGTCCGCATGAAAGGCAATATAATCATGGGCCGCGATACGCTTTTAATCGGCGACCTTATCTCTACATACGCCAAGGTCAACGGCAAGGTCAAGGGTAATCTTGAAGTCGGCGGCAAGGCAGAGCTGAAAGGCGATGCCGTGATTTTCGGCGACATCAGCGCGAGCACTATCACAGTAGACGACGGCGCGATTATACAAGGCTACGTCAGCACGACCTTCCTTAATAAGGAGGAGAGCAGGAATATCTTCCCTGAGGCGATTAGTATTGGGGAGCAGGCGTAGGGTGAGGAATAGTGAATAAGGAATAAGGAATAATGGGGCGGCACTATTTCGGTGCAGAAAGGGCAGGGTAAGCATATGACCAAAGAAGAATTTAACGCCTTTAAGCGCAGCTTGGCACAGCCGGTCGTAAAATTCAAGCGCGGAAACATAAGCGTTGATGAATTATGCGAAAGTATTTTCGTCACCCTCGGCGAGGAGACGTTTGAAGAAACCGAGAAGCTTTTGAATAAGGCGAGGGTTTCTTTAATTAATAGTGAATAATGAATAAGAAATAATTAAAACCGCCCCATCGGGGCGGTTTTAATTGTAGGGAACGGTTCGTAACCGTTCCGAAAGTCTCCGCGATTTATAGGACGGAACGGTTATGAACCGTTCCCTACATTCAAAATTATTAACGGCAGGAAAAAACCGCAGTATGTAGGGGCGAACTGTGTTCGCCCGCAACCTCACGGAAACGCCTAAAACCCACGGGCGCGCCATGCGCGCCCCTACACAGAACCGCCCCATAGGGGCGGTATCATTATTCCTTATTCATTATTCCATATTAATTCATATACTCCCCACTATACTCCAACAAAGTCACCGCCTCAACCCCGACGACCGCGTTAAATTTCTCGACGGCCTCGGCGTTATTGCGCTTGACTTTGACCTCGAGTGTCAACTCGGTAAAACTACCTGTGCGGGTTTTGTTCTTGAGTTTGTAGCGTTTCGGGAGCAGATTATTTACGTCGGACTCTGCAACTTCGCCGTATTTGATAATCAGCAAATAGCTTTTCTTCTGCTTTTTCATGAAGGTCATGAATATGTAGATTACTGCAATGAACGCTGTACCCATAAGCGCGACCGGGTACAGCCCCGCGCCCGCCGTTACACCCGCGGCAATCCCCCAGAACAGAAAGCCTATATCAAGCGGGTCTTTGACCGCCGAGCGGAACCGCACAATCGACAGCGCACCCACCATGCCGAGCGACAGGACGATATTCGCGCTGATTGTGGTGATGATAAATGCGGTGACAATCGTCACTAAAACCAACAGGATATTGTAATTCTCGCTGAAAACTACCCCCCTGTAGAAGAACCGATAGACTAAGTAGATTACAAAGCCGCAGATTGTCGCCGTGCCGAGTGCGAGAATAATTCGGGCAGGGGTCAGCGCGGAAAATTCCATTAGGCCGAAACTTTCGTTGAGGAGTGCCTGTATCTGCCCCCTTAGGTTGTCGGTGCTACCGCCTGTGTCTGCTGCTGCTGTTATTAGATTGCTCATGTGTAAATCCTCTTTCTGTATATTATTTATTTGTACACCTGCATATTTTTATCTGCCGATAGTATAAATTTTGACACCGGTTCGCTCATGAGGGGATAGCCGGTAATCAACTCCTCGATGTACGACGGGATAAAGCGGTCGTATTTTACTTCGAGGACAACCTCGCCCCCGTCCAATACAGGCGTAAAACTCGCTTTGAACATGTCGAAACTGCCGTCGTAACACAGCCCCGCCGACAATTCCCTATCGAAAGTTATCCGCACATTGCCCGCCTCTGCAACAAAGGCTTCCCTGAAATAATCGGTAATGTAGGCAGGTTTTAAGCCCGTTGTCACCGCCGCCGCATGAAAATTTTGCAGAAACTGCTCGGAGTTTCTCTTGGCACAAAAACTAAAGTCGGCTTTGATAATCGCGTGATACTCGTCAAGATTTAACAACGCCGATTTCTTGCGGACATGCTCGCCTTCCTTGAGTTTTGCCTCCAAACTAATCCGCTGGGCCGACAAGTTGTACGCCCTCACCCGATACTTGCACCTTTTTAAGAAGCCGCCTAACTTGTCGTTGTATGCGGTTCTGTAGATGTCGTCAAAATACAGGCTGGTAACTCTGTAACCGCCTTCTCTCATGTGCATGTCCAAGGGCATAACGGCGGCGCACCGCCTTTTCAGCACCTCGTATATCCCCGCAGATAAGATATACTTCTTCTCGTGCCGCCAACCGGCAGGGGTTTTATGTAAGTTTTTTGTAAACATAAGGGTATTATAGCATATAATTTTGGGGAATGCAACTGTTTTTGGAAATTCACTCAAAAACATCGGCATGACTGCCGGTTGAATACAAATACAAGATTAAAGCATCTTTTGTCTTCTCATACACAAGCAACCAATCCGGCGTGATATGGCACTCTCTGAATTGTTTCATGTCGCCCGTAAGTTGGTGGTCGCGGTGCTTTGGGTCGAGCGGAAAGTCGCTCGCGAGGTCACGCACAACCTTATACAGAAGCTCTAAATTGCACCGGCGTTTTTGAATTTTCTTCAAGTTGCGTTTGTACTTTGCGGAAAAAACGATTTTGTATTTATAGCCTGTTATGTTCACAATCCCAATGCCCTCCGCAGTTCTTCATCGTTGTGTATAAACTCCGCAGTGCCGCTTTCGACGGCTTTGCGGGTTTCTTCCACGTCTGCCCAAAAATCAGGCGGCGGTGTGCGGACAATCAAGTCAAACGGTATGCCGTTGTAAAGCTTTACTTGGTGCAAGAACATATTGACAGCTTCGCCGACCGAAATGCCCAAAGTGTTCAAAATCGGCGTGACCTGTTCCTTTATTTCGGAATTAACGCGTATTGTTGTAGACATTATCATCACCTCTGTATATATTATATACCATTTTGTATACGTTTGTCAACCCCCGCCACAAAAAATCCCCGCCTAAAAGCGTATATTCCCCCAAATCCGCAAAATAATAATAAAAACCTATAAATACATCCACAAAATCGGGGCAGTCGAAACTTTTCACCCCGAATTTGTGCAAGAGGGACGATGATAAAACTCAAAAAAACCCTAATAACCACCGCCGCAATCGCCGCCTTTGTAATCCGCAGTCGGAGATTGTCGGTCGTGAAGTACGAGATTTTCTCGGACAAAGTCCGCGGCAAGGTTCGGCTTGCGCTGATGGCCGATTTGCACAGTCATACTCACGGCAAAAATCAGCGGAAACTTATCGCGGCAATCGAGGCGCACAACCCCGATGCAGTGCTGATGGCGGGCGACATTGCCGACCACATAACCCCCCACCGCAACACCAAAATCCTACTGCGTGAGCTTGCCGCGAAAAAGTACCCGGTCTATTATGTGTCGGGCAATCACGAGTACAAAGGCGGCGAAATCGAGGAAATCAAGCGGTTTTTCAGGCGGCTCGGCGCGAATGTTTTGGAGGGGTGTTGCCGGGAGATAATTGTCGGGGATAACAGGCTGACTGTCTGTGGCGTTGACGATGTCGTAATCGGCGCAAAAGCATTTCACGGGCAATTGCAAAACTGCGCCAGCCGCACAAACCGCCAAGATTTCTCGGTGCTTTTGGCGCACCGCCCCGAGAAGATGAACCTGTACGCAAAACTGCACTTTGACCTGATTCTGAGCGGGCACGTGCATGGCGGGCAGGTGCGGATTCCGCGCATTACCAACGGGATTTACGCGATTCACCAAGGCTTTTTCCCGAAATACGTCGGCGGGCTATATCACGTGGGCGGCAATGCCCGCTGTAAACTCATAGTCAGCAGGGGCCTAAGCAAGAGCTGGCGCGGCGTCCCGCGGGTTTTCAACCCGCCCGAGCTTGTAATTATAGACATAGTGCAAAAACGGCGAATCACGCCGCTATAAATGATAATGCAGAATGCAGAAATAACTAAGTTACAAGCACATCTCCGTCGGCTTACTGCTTGAAAATTAAATTATTTCTGCATTCTGCATTATTATTTCTGCATTTATTTTGAGTTTCTGCATTTATTTATAAAAAACTCTTGACAACCCCAAATATTTATTGTATAATAGTAAGGCTGTAGTATAAAATTCCCATAGAAAGGTAAGGTGAGAAGCATGAAAAGAACCTATCAGCCCAAAAAGCGTCAACGCAAGAAGGAACACGGCTTCATGAAAAGAATGTCTACCCGTGCCGGACGGAAAGTGCTTTCGAGACGTAGAGCAAGGGGCAGAAAGAAACTGTCGTATTAATTAGGACATGATGAAAAACAAGCCAAAAACAGCGAAATACGCGAAAAGATTTGTAAGCGTCAGAAAGAACGGGGATTTTCAATATCTGTTCAAAAAGGGGACGAGCATAGTAACCTATGCCTTTGTCTGTTATTATAGGCCCACGAAAAGGCGGGCGAACCGTCTGGGCATAGTTGCGTCGAAAAAAGTCGGGAACGCGGTCAAGAGAAATCGCGCAAGGCGGGTAATTCGCGAAGCCTTTCGCCTTGTGCAACCTCTTTTAGCCGAGCAGACCGCCATAACAGGCAAGCACCACGATTTTGTGTTCGTGGCAAGAGGCAAAACCCCATCCCTCGGTTCAAAGCAGATTTACGAGCTTTTGATAAAACAACTCCTGCCCAAATTGTAATAGGGGCTTCATGTTAGTGTTCAAAAAAATTAGAAATAATTAGAAATAATATGAAATATATCTTCATAGCTTTTATCAAATTGTACAGAGTTACTCTGTCGAGAATATTGCCGTCTTCATGCCGCTTTACGCCGAGCTGTTCTGCTTATGCAATTATTGCAATCGAACGGTTCGGTGCTGTGAAAGGCGGCTATTTGGCGTTTTGGCGCATTCTGAGATGCAACCCGTTTTCGGCGGGCGGCGAAGACTTAGTTCCTGCTGTGTTCAGTTGGAGATTGTCAAAAAAGAAAGTTGGGTGAAAATTATTTTCTTCTTATATTCGGTTCTCGGATACCCGCTCGGGTATGTCATGTGGTTGCTGTATCTTGTGGTGGACAACTTCGGTTGGGCGGTAATACTGTTTACGGTCGTGATTAAGGCGGCGAGCTTTCCGCTGACCTTGAAACAGCAGAAAAACATGGCGTATTCACAGCTTTTCACCCCGCGTGTGCAAGAGGCCCAGAAAAAATACCGCGGTAATCAGCAGAAATTGCAGGAAGAAATGCAGAAACTGCAAAAAGAAGGCTATAACCCGATGGGCGGTTGCGCGCCGATGATTTTGACGATGATTCTGCTTTTCGGGATTATCGACGTGGTCTACAAGCCCATGACCCACATGGAGCGGTTCGACAAGGACACCATACAAGCGATAGAGTACATGAGCATTGAGACCGAGTATACCGAAATCATTCTGCAGAGCATGGTGGGTAACGACGAGAATCGCAATGCCGTGATACGGTTGTTCGGGACAAGCGACTTCACCACTTCTTTCATGGTCTTGGGGGACGATGGTGTCAACGAGTTACAACGGGAGAGAGTCGGCGCGGTTGTCCGAACAGACCCCGACAAGGATTTAGGGGCGTTCAGCGACGACGTCATTGTCGCACTCACGCGGGTTGAGCAGGGGTACAGGGGCTTGCCGCGAGAGTTGCGCTCGGTGCGGGTTTACACCGGTAACGCCGACGCCTATACTTGGGTGCAGACCGGCCCCGACGCCTCCGACATCTACACCCTCGACGATTCCACCCGCGAAAAGCTCGATAACTTGAAAGACAACATGTATTTTTGGGGTATGAACCTCGGCGACTCCCCCAATTACAGGGAATTCAACAGCCTGTGGCTTTTGGCGGCGTTCTGCGTACTGTCCTCGATTGCACAAGTCTTACTGCAACAATTCATACAGAAAAAGTCTATGCCCGAGAGCGCGAACGTACCGGGCGGCAAGATGTTGCTGTTCATGGGGCCGGTGATTTCGCTGTTCATCGTTTTCAATTGGCCTGCGGGTGCGGGGTTATACTGGGCGGTGTCTTCGCTGGTGATGATGGCGCAAAGCGCGATTATCTATAAGTTCTGGCCCCCCGATATGCTCCGCGAACAAGCCAAGGCGCGTGCCGGCGCGAAAAATACCACCAGAGACACAGTAGTCACCACGACCGCAACCGTCACCGATGCAGACGGGGACGGGGATTCAGAGGTTACAACAATTGAAACAAAAGTAGCCATCTCCGACCTCAGTGCAAAAGAGCAGAAAGAATACTTCCGCAAAAAATTAGAAGAAGCCCGCAAAGCCGACCTTGAAAAGTATGGAGAAATACCCTAAAATGTAGGGGCGCGCAGTGCGCGTCCGCAAAATCCCCCGAAACGCCGAAAAATTTCCCGAAACGCCGCAAAACCCCCCGAAACACGGCGCGGTGTTTTGTAGGGAACGGTTCGTAACCGTTCCGCCAAGTTTCAGCGACCCTATAAACGGAACGGTTACGAACCGTTCCCTACATTATGTAGATGAAACAAAAAAGTAAATCGCCACATGTAGGGTCGGGCTTCCACGCCCGACCGCATGAAAATCACGCCGATATTCCCGATTCAAAAACCTAAAAATATTCTGAAAGGATTGCCCCCATGCCGCAACGAACCTTGAATGTTCCTTGCGCGTTGTGGCGGCATGGTATTGAAAAAATGGAAAAGAAATTCAGCGGAAAATCCCTTGACGAAGCTAAGGCGTTAGCTTATGAGTTTTACGCGCAGTACGATGTCAGCGAGTATGACGTCAGCATCAGCGTAATCGAACAGCCCGTGAAAAAGCTGTTCGGCACTAAAGGCGAGTACCTAATCAGCGCGAAAGCCCCCGTTGACCAAGCGGCCGTGCCGACTGCCGACGTTGCAAATTCGGCAAAACCCGCAAGAGCCACCAAGCCTGCAAGTACGCCCAAAGTGACCCCGACCGCGAACACAAACGGCGAGGCGGCAGATTACACCATGATTGTGACCTATATAGAAAAAATCCTCACACATCTCGGCGCAGAAGGATTCCATATCGACATCTCGGAGCGGGACGATACCGTGGTTCTCGATATAATCGGGGATAATCTCGGGATTGCAATCGGGCGCAGGGGCGAGACCTTGGATAGCTTGCAGTACCTTTCGATTCTCGCGAGCAATCGCTCCGGGGCGCAGTACAAGCGGATTTCGGTCGATTGCAACGGCTACCGCGAGAAACGCCGCGAGGCACTCGAAACTCTCGCGACTCGTACAGTCAGCAAGGTCTTGAAACAGGGTAGACGCGTGACCCTTGAGCCGATGAACCCGTATGAGCGGCGGATTATCCACAGCAAGGTCTCGGAGATTCAAGGGGTTTACAGCAATTCGGTCGGCGAGGAGCCGTTCCGCAAGGTCGTAATCTCCGCGAATGTCGCAAAACCGCGCAATTATGATAGCAGGGACGGTCGGGATAGTCGGGATAGCCGTGATAACCGTGATAATCGGGACAATCGGGACAACCGCAGAGACTTCCGCGATAATCGTGACAATCGGGACAGACGAGATTTCCGCGACAATCGCGACAGTCGCGATAATCGAGACCGCCCAATCGGCCCGGGGCGTTCCTATAAGCAGTCGAGCGGCTTTTCAACCTCGTTCGAGCGGGAGTACAAGCGCGCCGCCGGCCCGAGCGAGAATGTGCAGATTTCGCAGGATACCGTGGATTTTGAAAAGAGTGCTTCGGTTGGGAAGATTGAGTTGTAGGGTTGGATATTTTAAGCGGGCGAACGTGGTTCGCCCGTTTGTTTTTTGGGGCGGTGCGGGCGTAAATTTTTCCGAAACATGGCGCGGTGTTTTGTAGGGAACGGTTCGTAACCGTTCCGAAAGTTTCGGCGACATTATAAACGGAACGGTTCGTAACAATTCCGCAAATCCCTGCAATTTCACAACCGTTCCGAAAGTCCGTGCGATTTATAGTACGGAACGGTTAAGAACCGTTCCCTACAATAAAATTTACGGACGGCATGAATTGACCAAAACGCGGCGAATTATGCGGGCGAACGGCATGAATTACGGGCGAACACAGTTCGCCCCTACGTGGTTGCGGATTTTTATGTTGTTAATAATTTTTGTTGTAGGGAACGGTTCGTAACCGTTCCGCAAACCCGCACGGCATTATAAACGGAACGGTTAAGAACCGTTCCGCAGATTTCCGCAAACCCACAAAACGGAACGGTTAAGAACCGTTCCCTACAATAAAATTTACGAACGACAGAAAAATCCCCGCAAATTGTCAATAGTCAATTATCCATTGTCCATTAACAAAAATCCCCGCATGAAGCGTTCGTTGTACAAGTGTAACCCGGGTTTTCACCATAAAACATAATTTTAAGGAGAGAACGCGCAAGTACAGCAAACACTTCATGCGGGGATTTTATTAGGTTAGATTAGGTTTTCGCGGGTTTTGCCGATAAGATTATTGTACGGGGTAGATTCCGACGATGGGGTCTGTTCTTTGACCGGTAGTACTGGCGCGGTTAGACGTAACATTGTCGAATCTTTTGGTGTTGGAATTCCACGCCGGTGTGGTTGTAACGTTAGAACCTGCGGGGATATAAAGAACAGCATCGCAGGTTTGAACAGCCGCAGTTGATGCGCTAAAGTACACAATAATTGTGTCGCCTGTGTTTAACGCACTACTTCCGGAAAAGCTTTCAGCTAAAGCAACTTGTAATGCAATAGCTCTTTCGCCTGCGGCAGAGTCGGGTTGCCATGCGCCGCCCAGAGTGACAGCACCCGCCCATGTTGCCGGTTCTGAAACACTGGCGGGACCTGCACCGTCAGCAGGAGCAACGATGGTTACTGTAGCGGTTGCGGGGTTGCCCGGGGTAGCGGTTGTAGCATTTATCCCTCTGTTCCGTGCCGGAGCACTTTCCGAAAGAAGAAAGCCCGTCATAACCGATTGTGTGGTCGCCGCCACGGAGTTTGCGTTAGAGATGTTCGCGTTGTTCAAGAAAGTCACCATGAGCGGGATAAGTACCGCCGCGAGAATACCGATAATCGCGATAACGACTAACAATTCCACGAGGGTGAAGCCTTTCTTGGCTTTGAGTTGTTGCAATTTTTTAATAATCATTTTGTCCTCCTAAAGAAACATAAAATTTTCACGGTTCTATCACCGTATGTTCTTATTATAGTAAGTATTTCTTACATTGTCAAGTCTTTTTTGAAATTAAACGTAAGAAAACCTTACATTGTTGCTATATTCTACCTTTTGCTGTATAATGTAAGGGGGATTTTGTGCATTTCGCCCAAAAATATCCTCGAAAAGTTACAGTTTGCCGCAAATTGTACAGTGAAAAGTGTCTTTGCGGTTACAGTTCTTAGAATAATGCAGAAATAAGAATGCAAAATGCAGAAATAATTCGCTTTTTAAGCAGTTTTCCGAGGAAAACTGCCTTGTAATCTTAGCTATTTCTGCATTTTGCATTACTATTTCTGCATTATTTAGCGGTGGGAGGTAAGATTTTGTTACACAACCGATTGAAGCTGATTCGGGAGTTTCACAATCTTCGCCAGAGGGAAGTCGCCGTAAAGCTCGGCGTCACGCGGGAAGCCTACTCGATGTATGAAAGCGGCAGACACCAGATGAGCTATGAAAATTTGAGTATCTTGGCGGATTTTTATCATCTTTCGGTCGATTATCTTTTAGGGAGAGACCAAAAGGAAGTTTTTATGTGTACAAGCGCAGAGCGCGAGCATATAGAGCGGCTTCGCGTCGTGGACGAGCGGGGTCGGGGGACGGTTAGGGCTTTGTTGGATTTGGAGGTTGAGAGGGCGGGATTAGGATAACCGCCCGTCGCACCCTCGAGACATGGCGGGGTGTTATGTTGTGCAAAATTTGATTGTAGGGGCGGGCTTCCAATGCCCGCCCGTGAATACGCGCAAACGCTGAAAACCCACGGGCGAAAACAGGTCGCCCCCACCACATTGATAATTATTAAAAACGCGA
>WRMK01000009.1 GCA_009777155.1 Oscillospiraceae bacterium | reverse complement strand
CGTTTTGCGGGTCGTGATTTTTGGGCGGTGGGAGCAGAGTTCCTGCCGTTTTGCGGGTCGTGATTTTTGGGGCGGCAGGAGCAGAGCCCCTGCCCTACATATCATCAGTCTTCCAGCCCCTTCAACGCATTAATCTCGTCTCGTTCGAGTTTAATTTGGGCTTGTCGGAGTACCTTTGCGTCGGTTCGGTCGATGATTACCGCGGGGGCTTCTTTGTTTTTGTCGAGGCGGATTTTTAATTTCCCGGTCAATAAATTTGCTTCCTCGACGTAGCCTTTGCCCTCGGGGGAGTCGATATACGCGCCGACACCGGGGGTGATTTTCATGAGTTCTTCGTAGGTGTCCTGCTCGTATTTCAGGCAACACATCAGCCGACCGCAGGTGCCGGAAATTTTTGTGGGATTAAGCGACAACGATTGCTCCTTTGCCATTTTAATTGACACCGGTTGAAACTCGCCCAAAAACCCCGAGCAACACAAGCCGCGCCCGCAGACCCCCAAGCCGCCGAGCATTTTCGCCTCGTCGCGGACGCCGATTTGGCGCAGTTCTATGCGGGTTCGGTAGACCGACGCTAAGTCTTTGACAAGCTCGCGGAAGTCTACCCTGCTCTCGGCGGTGAAGTAGAATAAAATCTTGCTGCCGTCGAAAGTGCAGTCGATGTCGATGGGTTTCATCGAGAGTTTGTGTTCTGCGATTTTTTGGGTGAAGACCCGCAGTATTTCGACTTCTTTTTTCTTGTTCGCCTCGAAAGTCAGGGCGTCGCGGTGGGTTGCAAGGCGCATTATGCCTTTGAGCGGCGGGATAATTTCCGCGTCGTCTACCTCCTTATTGGCGATGACGACCTCGCCAAACTCAACGCCGTGCGCGGTCTCGACTATGACTTTTCCGCCGACCGGGATTTTATTTTCGCCGGGTGAAAAATAATAAACCTTGCCGACTTCCTTAAATCGTACACCTACAATCTCTGCCATATTTTTAATTCCATACCGCCATATCTCGCAGAAACTTTTGCAGTTTTTTGCGGTATGGGGTACGCCTTTCGTGAATTTTTTAACCGTTCGTGCATCCGAAGATGCGGGGGTTTTTTCAATGTTTTCATTTAGTGGTTGCGGGGGATTTTTCAATGTTTCCGCATTTTCTGTTGCCCGTGGGTTTTTTCAGCGTAGGGGCGAACTGCGTTCGCCCGTGGGTTTTTGGTTGCGGGGGATTTTGTGGAGTTGTAAATTATTCAGTCGGAAAACCGTCGCGTCGCTTTAGCGACAAGTGACTACCAAAATTATTCATTATTCCTTATTCATTATTAATTGAAAACGCCTCGCGTTATATGCGTCGTCGCAAGTGCGATATTCGGATTGAATTGCAATTGATTAATTCTTGCGGTGATGAATTTTTGGGCGGTGATTAGTTTTTGGGCGTCGCCTTTATTGTTAACGATTTCGTCGCGAATTGCGAGTGAAACTAAATCCAAAACCGCGCTTAAATCGTCGCGGGTTTTTATTTTTGCGAGGGCGGTTGCGGCGCGGTATTCGTTGTTATTTAGGAGGGCGTTCGTGAAACTTTTTGCGATTTCCGCATGTTCGGGTTTTACTTCGGTACTGCTTTTTTCGGTGTCTGTGTTGATGAAAACGAAGCGGGATTTTATTGTTTCGAGGAAGCCGTCGGGGGATTTTGCGGTGAAGATTATGCGGACAAATTCGGGGGGTTCTTCTGTGAATTTCAGCAGTGTGTTCTGGCTGTCGGGGCGCATGGTGTCTGCGTTTGTGAGGATGTACACTTTCAAGTCGCCGTCGTTCGGGCGCAGGTTCGCGGAGGTGACGGTGTCGCGGAGCAGGGCGACTGTGTACTTTTGGTCTTTGGCAGTTTCGCGCACTCGGATTATGTCGGGGTGCAGATTTGCCAGTGCCTTTTTGCAACTTTCGCAAGTTTCACACGGCGCGGGATTGTCCGGTTTTCGATTATTGCACAGGAAAATTTGGGCGGCGCGCTCGGCAAATTTGGCGCAGTTTTGTGCATCATCGCCCGTGAAACAAACCGCGTGCAAGGTGCGCCCGGAAGTTAATAATTCACTGAAATTTTTCAAACTTTACACCTTCTCAAATCTCTCAATATCGGTGACGAAAATTGTC
This sequence comes from Oscillospiraceae bacterium, assembly GCA_009777155.1. GTDB lineage: Bacteria > Bacillota > Clostridia > Oscillospirales > Ruminococcaceae > Ruminiclostridium_E. Next base: position 25,293 of record WRMK01000009.1, on the reverse strand, counting down.
GCGCCGCCGACACTTACTTCCACGTTGAAGCCGGCGTATTCGCCTGTGCCGTAGCTGCCGGTGGACGGCACGAACTGCTTGCGTTTGCGGGAGTGTTCCTTGATGATTTCGATGATTTCGTCGATTTTGCCGTCTTCGGAGCAGACCAAAAAGGTGGTGTTGCCCGACATGAGAAAGCCGCCCGTCGAGGCTAATTTTGTCACCGAGAACCCGCTTTGGGTCAGCGCGTTCGACACCGAATGAGAGTCGTCGTTGTTGACGATTGCGTAGATTAATTTCATGTTTACCTCCAATGCTTCGGGGTTTTACTGTTGTTTGTATTATTTTTCAGTGTAGGGGCGAACTCTGTTCGCCCGTAAATTTCTACGCTACTGCGGATTTTTGCGGACGACCGAGGGCGGTCGTCCCTACGATTGTTCGTTAGTAACCATCAGAGCCTACCAAACTCTCATCTTCCTCAACCCAATTATCGACCACCACTGTGCGGAACTCGTCTTTGGTGAGCCTGATTATAACCACGCTTATACCTGCGTTGATGATTAGGCGTTTGCACATTGAGCAGGGTTCGGCGTCGTCCAAAAGCGCGCCGGTGTCGGGGTTTTTGCAGACAAGGTATATGGTTGACTTGAGCATTTGTGAACGCGGTGCGGAAATAATGCAGTTGGCCTCCGCGTGAACCGAGCGGCAAAGCTCGTACCGCTGGCCTGTGGGTATGTTCAGCCGTTCGCGGACGCAGACGCCGGAGTCGGAGCAGTTTGCCCTGCCGCGGGGCGCGCCGTTAAAGCCTGTGGAAATAATCTCGTCGTTCTTGACAATTATCGCGCCGTAATTCCTACGCAGGCAGGTTCCCCGCCCGCTGACCGTCTCGGCTATGTCAAGGTAGTAGTTAATTTTGTCTCGCCGCATTTTTTCACCTCATCATATTAATTAAAATAATTATAACACAAATTTATTGTCACGTCAATATTTTTGTGATATAATTATTATAACTTTCAAAAACATCTACATAATCGGGGGAAACGAGACTTTTTATTTTAGGTTACTGAAAGGTGGACGATGGCGAAAAATGATACTTACTTCACCAAAAATTATTAAAGAATTATTAGCTCGGCACGGGTTCACTTTGAGTAAGTCGCTCGGGCAGAACTTCCTGATTAACCCCACTGTTTGTCCGCGAATGGCGGCGGGTTGCGAGGGGAAAGGCGTCATCGAGATTGGGGCGGGGGCGGGCGTGCTGACCCGCGAGCTTGCGAAGGTCGCCGCGAAAGTCGTCGTCGTCGAAATCGACCGCGGCTTAAAGCCCGTTTTGGACGAGACACTCGCCGACTGCCCGAATGTCGAGATTGTCTGGGGCGATATTCTGAAAATCGACCTTGCCGCCTTGATTCGGGAAAAATTTCATATCTCGCCAAAACATGAAATAAACGTCTGCGCCAACCTGCCGTATTATATTACATCGCCAGTAATCATGCGGCTTTTGGAGGAGCGGCTACCGATTAGCGCGATTACCGTGATGGTGCAAAAGGAGGCAGCAACGCGCTTATGCGCGTTGCCCGGAACCCGCGACTGTGGCGCGGTCAGCGTTGCTGTGCGGTATTACAGTACCCCCGAACGGCTGTTCGAGGTCTCGCGAAACAGCTTCCTGCCTGCCCCGAAGGTAGATAGTGCCGTGCTTAGGCTCACTGTTCATACCGAGACGAAACATGAAAATTTGGACGAGCAGTTATTTTTCCGCATCGTCAAGGCGGCGTTCTCGCAACGCCGCAAACAGCTTGCGAATCCTGTTTCGGCGGCGTTGCACTTGGAAAAGGGCGCGGTGAAAGCCGCACTTGCGGCGTGCGGCTTGTCGCCGGAGGCGAGAGCGGAGGAGGTGGGGTTGGGGGGGTTTGTTGGGGTTTGTCGGGAATTAAAGCAGTTAAAATAAAAAGAGTTGCTTATTAAAGCAACCCTTTATGTTTAAGGATTTTACATACGCCGTCCAACGAGGTGTCATCGCTTTCCGCATTGCTAACATACCAGTCCATATCCTCCGGTCGAATGTTGTACATACGAATAACCGTTTCCGGAATAGGGAACGAAGCCACATGACCTTCACAGCCTTCGCAATAGAGTTCAAAAAACTCTTCAGAGGACATGGGCGTAATTTTTTTGTTGTTAATTTTTTTATTTTCCATTAATTATGTCCCTCCATATCAGACATTTTTGGCTTTTCTATATGTACGAAAACTATTTGAAAGGGGAAAAACTCAGTCGTAAACCTTTCTGAGAAAATTTTCGTTCTTTCTTTAAAATCAGTGTTACAGAGTTTGCGCCATTCCTTGTCTTTTTCCTGTTGTAGCGCATAACGAGAACCGTCCAAGTGACTGGATTTCTCAATCGCGGCGTCATAGTGAGAAATCACTTCATCAACCTGTTGAAAGAGTTCCTTGTCTCGCTCATTGCAGACCTCTAACCAAATCCTCTTAGCGTCGTTACGGCGGTCTTCATAGTAAAATCTCTCGACTTCGCCAACTTTGACCATACAATCAATCATGTCTATATCCAAACACGCATGAATGACAGACTCATAGAAAAGGATTCCATGCACCACGTCTACAGTATCAAAGGTTAATCCGTTAATATGGTTATGAAAAGTACACGTTGCCAGTTCGTCTGCCTTTTTGGTTTCGACGGCATCAGACTCACATCGAGTAACGAACGGTGATGCATCTAATTTGTGGATTTTGTGAGGTTGCCTTACTTCGTGTCCATATTCATAACTCAAAGGGTCATAAGGAAAGCCACCAGGGCGTTTTCCTTTAAAGACTGCCACAATTTTACAATTAGGATGCCGCTCATAAAGCTTCAACATGACCCCATGTAACTCTAATATATTGTTTTTTTCATCTTTTGTCATTAAACTGTCTTGTTACCTCTCATATTGATTTATACTGCTCCCAGTGACCCTTTATTACATTATAGATGTTTTATATCCAAATTGCAATAGAAAAAATGCACAAAAAAATATTTTATATTTGTGGATAATTCACAAATAGCGCCAATATCTTGTGTTTTTCGGCGCCTATAATGCACGATAGTATACACGCCCTAATCATAAAAAGTATCAATAACATTAGCATCATACCCGCTTTTGGCCATTTCGAGGAGCCTTGTTACGTCGCGCTCGCGCTGGTCTGCGCTGTCGCTGCCGGAGACGACTATGATGTATTCTTTGCCGCCGACTTGCGCCAAAATCTGCGCCGAGAAGCCGCTTTCGTTGGTGTAGCCTGTGCGGAGGCCGCGTATGTCGTAATCGTCAATATTTAACAAGGCGTTAATATTCGTCCACTCGACCACCTCGCCGGTCTCAAAAGTCACAGTCCTGCGGGGTGCGCCCGCGATTTCGGTAATCAGCGGGTTTTTCGCCGCCATCGCCGAGATAATCGCTAAATCGCGCACTGTCGAGTAATTACTATCGGCGTGAAAGCCGCATGGATTGGTGAATTGACTGCCGATGCAGTCGGCTTTTTCGGCGCGGGCGTTCATCAGGCGCAGGAAATAGTCGTTCATTTCGCGGTTTTCGCCGTTGGTTTGTGTTAGATAACGTGCGGTATTTACCGAAATCGTGTATGCCGCATCGTTGCCCACCGTCATCAGCAGTGCCGACAAAATCGCCTGTAAATCCAAGACTTGACCGGGGAAAAGCCCCGCCACGCCTGAATCTTCGCCTATCATCTCAATTTCGTCGCCGACCGTGAAAAGTGTGTCGGGCGGGACGGCTTCAACGACCGTCAACGCCGTCAGCAGCTTGACCGCGCCGCTCGGGTAGACCCGCCTGTCGACCTCCTTACCGTAGATGAAAATGTCGTCGGTGAGGTTGTAAAGCGCGCCGTAGGGCGAGTTTAGGACTGCGGGGGTGTTTGCGAGCGGGGCGCCGTGCAGGGCGGCGAAGTCGCGCGGGGGCAGGACGTCTTGCGGGTCGTCTTCGGGCGGGTTGGGATTTTCGGGTTCTTCGGGAGTTTCGGGTGTAACCGGCTCATCGGGCAATTCGGTCTCGCCCGTAGTCTCACCCGTACGCATTGACATGTCCGAAATCGGCTCACAGGCGGTAAATAACGTCATCATAATTATTACCGCGAGTATAATTACCAAAAAATAATACCATTTGATTTTTTTAATTTTCCTCATTTTCGCCATTTTCGCCACCTTCCTCAAAAATATCGTCATGTTTTTTTCCCACTTCCTTCTTACGTAAAGAATGTGGGACTTTTTTATTTATTGCCGCCAGCACATTATTTCCCGGGGAAAATAACACGACGGTTTTACCGTGCTTTTCGTGGTGTGCAATCATGTACCAAAGGTTATTGTAGCTGCAATCGTGCGCCTCGACGGTGACGGCGGCACTTGCGGTTTTTGCGGCGGCATCGTCGGTGTACAAGCCCCACGCCTCGGCTTTGCTGATTTTTATGGTAATCAGGCGTTTGCGTTTGCGCCGCCCGAGTATCTTGTCGATGTCCATTTCGTCGTTGGTTACGATATATTCGTACTCGATTGCGGTGTTTTGCAGTAAAATTTTCGTCGCCCACACGCTCAAAAACGCCAGCATCAGGAAAATCATACCCACGCCGATTTGCAAAAGCAAGAACCCGATGAACACAAAAAGTGCACAGGCGAACCCCCCGCCGAGTGCAATCAGCAATCGCTTGACATTGTCGCGGGTTTCGCTCTTTTTCGCCACGATTTGCTCGGTGAAGCTGTCCATAACCGCCATAAAAATCACATCCTCCTGTTTTGTTGAAAACTTGTTGAAAACTTTTTGTTCGTCAAAATAAATAATAAACTTGTCCTTAAATTGTTGAAAGTTAGTTGGTTTGTATACATGACCTGTTGAAAGGTGTTGAAAGTTTTGCCGAATTTTCAACATTAGCCATATTATAGCACAAAAAAGGCGATTTTGCAAGTGATTTTGTCAAAAAAGCCCGAAAAAAAGATAATTCGCCTGATGTGAATATTCGTATTTTCCGGGAAATATCGCGGATGATGTTTTGCAGGGGCGAATGAGAATATTTTTCTACCTGAAAAACATCAACAAAAACCGTTCTTATGCGATTCCTGCGTGAAATTATTTTTCGACAATCGCTCTCTAAAACACGCTCATATGGTTATTTTTTTGTGTGAAAATTCGGCTGATGTGAATTACGGCAAATTTGGGGCAAAAATAACGCTGTGACTGTGTTTTTCGGGGTTGAATCGGGGATTTTTTGTTGAAAACTGGCGAAAATTTGTAAAAATTTTAACAAATTTCGCAAAAAGACTTGACAAACTGTATTTTGTATGTTATAGTATTGACAGCGAAGGCCGGAGTAAACTCCGGTCTTTAACAATGGGGGTGTTTTCAACAATGGGGGTTCCACCCCCATACCCCCGCAGACACCGCGGTATGTTGCTGAAACTTTGCCGCCCCCATACCCCCGCAGACGGCGCGGTATGTGGCTGAAACTTTGTCGCCACTGTACCCCCGCGGACATCGCGGTATGTGGGCGTTAACACCGGAGTTTGCACTGGAGGCGTGTATGAACATTGAGGAAAAAGCGCGGGCTTTAGTCGAGCCGATTGTTGTGCAAGGCGGGTTCGAGCTTTGGGACGTGGTGTTTGAAAAAGAAGGTGCGATGAATTATTTGCGGGTTTTGTTTGATAATTCGACCGCGAAAAATTCCGCAGATACCGCCGCAAATTCCGCAGACACCGCCGAATTTGCCGCCGATACCGCCGCAAATTCCGCTGACACCGCCGAATTTGCCGCCGATACCACCGCAAATCCCGCGGACACCGCCGAATTACGCGGTATCACTGACGAAGACTGCGCCCGCATGACCGCGCCGATTAACGCGCTTTTGGATAAGCAGGACTTCATCAAACACGTCGATATTCTCGAGATAGGCTCGCCCGGGTTGACCCGCAGACTGCGCCATGCCGTGCATTTTGCGGCATCGCTCGGCAAGCCTTTGCGGGTTACTAAGCGGGGGGACAAGGGTAAAACCGTGGTGATTTACGGCGTTTTGGTCTCATATGACGGTGACAGCGGTGCTTTTGAGTTGCAGGGTGACAAGGGGATTTTGCAGTTGAGTTTGAAAAATTGTATTAGGGTTAATTTGGACTTGTAATTCATAACCGATTGCAGAACCCGCTATTTTGCGGACGGGCAATGCCCGCCCCTACAATATGCAGACGGAACATGAAATTAAATCGCCATATGTAGGGGCGCGCATTGCGCGTCCGGTGGGTTTTTCGGTAGCTGTGCGGTTCTGCGGGCTGACGGAACATGAAATTAAATCGCCATATGTAGGGGCGCGCATTGCGCGTCCGGTGGGGTTTTCTGCAATTGAGTTTGAAAAATTGTATTAGGGTTAATTTGGATTTGTAATGTCCGTGGGTGCGGGCAGGGGGTGGGGGGTCTATGTCTGCGACACCGCCTGAAACTGCACGACCCGCGTTTGCAGTTTTTATGAACTTAACTCTCTCGTGCCAAAGATTTTGTGGGTGTGAAGAACCTCATATGCGTGCGGACTTTTTAATTTGAACGAACCCATAAGTCGCCAAGGGGAAAGGTTGTTGGCGATGTTGCGGAATGTGATAGGTTTGTGTGGCGGGCGTGCGTTTCCGTCGGTGTCGCAGACATAGACCCCCCACCCCCTGCCCCTCTCACTTCAGAAAAATTACACACCTCGCCCTCACTAAATTAATGGATAATGCAGAATGCAGAATGCAGAAATAAGTAAAATTACAACGCTTATTTCCGTCGGAAATCCACTTGAAAATTAAATTATTTCTGCATTTTGCATTCTGCATTCTGCATTTCAAAAGAATTACCCCCGCGCCCTTACTTCAAAAAAATTACAAAAAATTATAAAAAATATAAAAAGATTCATGAAAGGACACTATCGAAATGAACAACACAGAGCTTTTTGAGGCACTTTCAGTCTTGGCAAAGGAAAAGGGCATCGAACCCGACCTGCTCATTGAAAAAATTCAAACCGCCCTTGTAATCGCCATCAAAAGAGATTATCCGAGGAGCGAAAACATCGACTTTGACATAGATATAGCTAAGGGGAAGTTTGACGTCAAGCTGCTCAAAGAAATTGTTGAGGACGTCGAGGATGAGGCGAATCAGATTACCCTTGAAGAAGCGTTGACCTACTCAAAGCGCGCCAAAATAGGCGGGCAGTGTACTATTAAGTTAAATACCAAGCACTTCGGGCGGATTGCCGCGCAGACCGCCAAGCAGGTCATTAAGCAGGGTATCAAGGAAGTCGAGCGGGAGCAGTTGGTGCAACAGTGGGGGAACCTGCAAAATGAGGCAATCTCCGCAAATGTCGTCAAGGTTGAGCCTGATTCGGGTAATGCTACACTTGAAATCAACGGTAGTGAAGTGACCCTGTTCAAGGGCGACCAGATTCCGGGCGAGGAAATTGATGCGGGCGATATTGTCAAGGTTTACGTTTCGGGTGTCTCGGCGAACGACAGACGGCCGACTTTGAAGATTTCGCGGACTCACAAAGAGCTTGTCAAGCGGTTGTTTGAGTTGGAAGTGCCCGAGGTTGAGGACGGCGTAGTTGAGATTAAGGCGGTCAGCCGCGAACCGGGACTGCGGAGCAAGATGGCGGTTGTCAGCAACGACGAGAATGTCGATGCTGTGGGGAGTTGTATCGGGCCGTCGCGTAGCCGCGTTTCGGGTATTTGCAACGAGCTTTGCGGTGAGAAAATAGATATAATCGTCTGGTCGGAAGACCCCAAAGAGTTCATCAAACAAGCACTGCGCCCCGCCGATGTGCTCAACGTGGATATACCCGACGAGGAAGTCCGTTTTTGCACCGTCACCGTCCCCGACAATCAGCTTTCGCTTGCAATCGGCAACAAGGGGCAGAACGCCAAGTTGGCGGCACGGTTGACCGGGTTTAAGATTGATATTAAACCCGAATCAGGGTTCTTTGATAGTTAATAAGGAATAATGAATAAGGAATAATGAGTTAAGTTTTATGGCGGTTAAGAATTACAAAGTGCCTGTGCGGAAGTGCGTGGGTTGTATGGGGCAGAGTGGGAAGAAGGAGCTTTTGCGGGTTGTGCGGAGTAAGGACGGCGCGGTCTCGCTTGACCCTACCGGTAAGATGTCGGGGCGGGGGGCGTATCTCTGCAAGGACGGCAAGTGCCTTGCTACGGCTCGGAAGAAACGGAGCCTTTCGCGGGCTTTGAAGTGCGAGATTCCCGATGAGGTATATTCGATGTTGGAAAATGAAATAAATTAAAATCATGCGAAATAATATATTCAATGTTGCTTGGAGAGACCCTGTATGTAGGGGCGAACTCTGTTCGCCCGTTTGATAGGGATTTGAAGGGGTTTTAATGAAAAATGTTATACAGAATCTGGGGCTTTGTCGGAAGGCCGGGGCTTTGGTTTTCGGGTTCGATGCTGTAATCGACGCCGTTAAGAACGGCAAGGCAAAGGGAATTTTGACGGCTTTGGACATATCTCCCAAAACCATGAAAGAAATTAAGTTTCATGCCGCGAAATTCAAGGTCGAAGTTGTTCATACCGACGAAAAAGCTGAACAATTCGAGCAAATTACAGGCAAGTCAACGGTGGTCGTCGCAATAACCGACGAAAATCTATTCACGCTATTTAATTAAATAAGCCGACGAGAATTATTCGCGTTAATTAAATAAGCCGACGGGAATTATTCGCGCTAATTAAATAAGATGACGAGAATTTATTCACGCTGTTTAACTAAATAAAGCTGATAAGAATTTATTCACGTTAAATAAACTAATCAATCCAATCGGGGGAAAATGAATGGAACAAACAAAATATAAGCTACGAGATGCGGCAAAGGATTTGGGCGCACAGCCGCAGGAAATCATCGAGATTATCAAAAATTACCTCGGCAGTGAGAAGAAGGCGTCGAACGCTGTGCTTACGGTCGAGGAGATTGACGTTGTGTTGGAGATTTTTTCTCACAAGCATGAGGTCACAGGCTTCGATGAGTACCTTGCCAATCGGAAAAAGCCCAAGCCCAAACCGGTCAAAAAACCTGCCGCAAAATCTGCTCCTAAGGGGGCGGGCGTTGCTAAGGCGACAGGTACTGCCAAGGCATCAGGCGCAATTTCTAAAGACGCCGCTATCGAAAAATTCCCCGAAAAACCTAAGAAGATTCCGCCGACACGTGCCGAAAAGCCCGCTAAGGGGCAGGCGAACGCGACTGCAAAAGCATCGGGCGGCGATACCGCTGTTAAAAAGCCCAAGATGACTCCGCGGCCTGTTAAAGCCGCGGTTGATGTCAGCAAGCTGAAGGTCAACGAGCCGCCGAAGACCCGCCAAAAAGGCGAGACGGTGCAACGCGGCCAGCAGGTGACTAAGCGGGTTGACACGCGCGGGAGCTATGTCGAGCTTGATAAGTATAACGAGCGGTATGAGAAAATCGCGCCTCAGACTTTCGGGACTGGCGGCGGCGGCAGAGGCGGCAGAGGTAAAGGCGGCGACTTCAAAAATAAACAGAAAATAAATCAGCGGTCACAGCAGAATCGCAGACACCAGTTCGGCAAAGTCGAGACCGAGGCGCAAAAGCTTAAACGGCTTGAGTTGGAGCGGGCGCGTAAACAGCAACTGAAAGTGCTGATACCCGACGAGATTAACGTGGGCGAGTTGGCGGCACGGCTCAAGGCTACGGCCTCGGCGGTGATTAAAAAGCTGATGAGCTTGAACGTGATGGTGAATGTCAGCAACATGATTGACTACGACACCGCCGCGATTGTCGCCGAGGAAATGGGCGCGAAAGTCGAAAAAGAAGTCATCGTAACAATCGAGGAAAGATTATTTGAAGATATACTTGACACCGATGAAAACTTACAAGACCGCTCGCCTGTTGTGGTTGTAATGGGTCACGTTGACCATGGGAAAACGTCGCTACTTGACAAGATTCGTAACGCCGATGTCGTCAGCGGTGAGGCCGGCGGGATTACTCAGCATATCGGCGCGTACCGCGTAAAAGCGGCAGGGAAACGGATTACTTTCCTTGACACACCGGGGCATGAGGCGTTCACGGCTATGCGGCAGAGGGGCGCGAGTATTACCGATATAGCGATATTAGTAGTCGCCGCAGACGACGGCATTATGCCGCAGACGATTGAGGCGATTAACCACGCGAAGGCCGCGGGTGTAACTATAGTTGTGGCGATTAACAAAATCGACAAGGAAGCGGCGAATCCCGAGCGGATTAAACAAGAGTTGACCGAACACGGGCTTGTGGTTGAAGAATGGGGCGGCGAGACGATTTGCGTGCCTGTATCTGCAAAACAAGGTACAAACATTGACCAACTTTTGGAAATGTTAATTTTGACGGCAGATGTAATGGAATTAAAAGCCAACCCCGATAGACAGGCGGTCGGTACTGTAATTGAGGCACGACTTGACAAAGGGAAAGGCCCGATTGCGACATTATTAGTGCAAAAAGGCACACTGCATACCGGCGATATTCTGATTGCGGGAACGGCCGTGGGCAGGGTACGTGTAATGCGGGACGATAAGGGGAAGACTATTAAAGACGCCGGCCCGAGCGTGCCTGTGGAGATAACCGGTCTTGCCGAAGTGCCGAATGCAGGGGACAATTTCGCGGTTGTAGCCGATGAAAAATTGGCGCGCGAATTGGTGGACAAACGCAAGCATGAAGCCAAGGAAGAAAAGTTCAACACCTATCAGAAAGTGACACTTGATAATCTGTTCTCGCAAATCGAGAGCGGCACTGTGAAAGAGTTGCCGATTATCGTAAAGGCCGATGTTCACGGTTCTGTTGAGGCGGTCAGGCAGTCGCTTGAAAAGTTGTCTAATAAGGACGTGCGTGTGCGGGTAATTCACGGCGCGGTCGGCGCGGTCAGCGAGAGCGATGTTATGCTGGCGGGCGCGTCCGGCGCGATTATAATCGGGTTCAATGTTCGTCCGCACCCTGCGGCTTTTGAAAGTGCGGAGCGTGACGGGGTTGATGTGCGGTTGTACAGGATTATTTACGATGCAATTGAGGAGATTGAAACTGCCATGAAAGGCATGTTGGCGCCGAAGTTCAGGGAAATTGAGCAAGCGCGAATCGAAGTCCGCAATGTCTTCAAAATCACGGGTACGGGCGCGGTTGCGGGGTGCTACGTCTTGGACGGCAAAGTTTCACGCAACAACGAGATTCGGGTTGTGCGCGATGGGATTATTATCAATGTGGACAAAATGGATAGTCTGCGCCGCTTCAAGGACGATGTGAAGGAGGTCGCGCAGGGGTACGAGTGCGGGATTACGCTGCAGCATTTTACTGATATTAAAGAGGGGGATGTTTTTGAGGCGTTTGTTGTTGAAGAATATCGTGATTAAACGCGGGGAACGGTTTGAAAATTTAAGGGGGGCGTGTCCCATGCCGCAATTTTCATTAAAAATTGTGCAGGTTTGGGCGGCATGGTATTGAAAATATGACTTATAATGTTGATGTTAATTGGGACGATGTGGCGGGGGTTTGGTGCGCTGTTTGTGACGAGATTCCGCTTGCACTCGAGAGCAATTCTTTTGACGCGCTGATTGGGAAGGTTAAGATTGCGGCGCATGAAGTGCTTGAATTGAATGGCAAAATGAATGATAGTATTGGGCTTTGTTTTAGGACGAGTCATAGGGAGAATATTGCGTAATGGCCGAGTATGAAAAAGCTGTGCGGAAAATCCTGCGCGAAAACGGCTGTTCCTTTGTGCGAAACGGCAAAGGCGACCATTCGATTTGGCACAGCCCGATTACAAATAAGAATTTTCCTGTTGACGGTAAAATAAAATCCCGCCATATTGCTAATGCGATAATGAGACAGAGCGGAGTGAGGTATAAGTTTTGATGAGGTGAAAATGGGCTTGACAATGAAACCGCGCGAAATGATAAAGTTTTTGGAAGAACATAACTACACTTTCATTCGTGCAAAAGGCGGCAGTCACCATATTTACGGCAACGGTAAACATTCGATTCCGATACCGATACACGGCAACAAAGATTTCGGCGAGCAGTTTATACGAATCGTTTTGAAAGAAACGGGAATAAACAAAGCCGAGTTATTCAAGTATCTAAAAAGGTAGGAGGATTTTCATGACAATAAAACTATCAATGATTTGCTCAAAACAAGAAAACGGCAGTTACTTTGCCGTCTGCCCCGAAGTGAAAGGTTGTTTCACTCAAGGCGATAGTTATGAGGAAGCATATATGAACTTGAAAGATTTAGTCGAAGCGACAGTCAGAGAAGATTTTTCCGACGAAGAACGGCAGTATATTATGCAACCGACTTCAAAAATTTTCTCAGAATTTGAGATAGCGGTGTAGAAAAATGAGGTGAGAAAATGCACAATACCCAAAGGATTTCCGAGGATATAAAACGTGAGATTTCCGTTTCGATGCGCGACTTGGGCGACGAACGGCTTGGTGGCGGGCTTGCCGCGATTTCTCGTTGTGAAGTCAGCAACGATTTGTCGCATTGCAAAGTCTATGTTTCGGCACATGGCGGCGCGGAAAAAACCGACGAGATTGCCGCAGTTTTGCAGGGCGCGGCGGGGTTTTTCAAGAAGCGCATTAATGGCAGAATAAAAATGCGTAAAGTCCCGGAATTGAAATTTATACCCGATAATTCGCTCGATTATTACGATAAAATCACCGATATACTTGAGCGTGTTGACACTACCGCTCATTGCACAGATTTTGACTAATTTTCCGCCATACTGCGTTAAAATTTTCCGCAATGCACAAAGCATTACGAAAAATTTTGCCTTGTCTGACAAAAAATTCGCTCAAAATCTGCACAAATCGGATAGTGTCAACAAGCTCTGATAAAACAAAGGTGTAAGAAAATGATGAACTTGACAACAAAACTTGACCACAAACAAGCCGCAGGACTGCTTTTGCAGGGCGACAACTTTGTGATAATTTGCCACGCATCGCCCGACGGCGATACGCTGGGCGGCGCGTACGCGCTTTGCGGGGCTTTGCAGAAACTGCAAAAAACTGCGCGGGTAATCACGCCCGAAAAGCCCTCGCCGAGGTTCGATTATTTGAAAAACGCGCTTGTTGAAACGGCCGAAATTGACACCGAAAATGAGATTATTATAACAGTTGATGTCGCGGATAAAACGCTGCTCGGAGACTGCGAAAAAACCCACGGCGACAGGGTTTTGCTGTGTATCGACCATCATGTTTCCAACACCGAATACGCGCAAAATTTACTGCTCGAAAGTGAATCTTCATCAGCGTGCGAAGTGGTTTTTGAATTAATAAAAAAATTGTCGGAAATTGCGGGCAAAAACTTGATGAATACCGACATAGCGGCCTGCCTTTACACGGGCCTTTCGACCGACACCGGTTGCTTCAAATTTTCCAATACCAATGCGGCTTCGCACCGTCATGCGGCCGAGCTTTTTGAGTACGGTTTTGACAGTGCAAACTTGAATTATTTACTGTTTGAAATGCGGACGCCCGAAAGGTTAAATCTCGAGCGGCAAGCACTCGAAAGTGTCGAGTATTTTTTCGGCGGGAAATGTGCAATTATTACACTTTCCGCGGTGATGATGGAGGGCGCGGACGAGGAGGACCTGAACGCCATAAGTTCAGTCCCACGGCAGATTGACGGGGTTGAGCTTGGTGTCACTTTGAAGGAAAAAGCGGCGGGAATTTGGAAAATTTCACTGCGCTCAAATAGCTATGTAAATTCGCAAAAAATCTGCGCCGCGCTCGGCGGCGGTGGGCATAAAAGAGCGGCGGGTTGCCGCATAAAAGGCACGGTTGAGGAGTGTAAAGTGAGGATTTTAGACGAAATTGGAAAACATATTTTAGACAAATAATAATGCAGAAATAATAATGCAGAAATAAATAAAATTACGATGTTTAATTCCGTTGTAAACCCGCGTTATAATTGAATATTTCTGTATTTAACAGAGGGTAAAATGAACGGCATAATTTGCGTTTATAAACCGAAAAACTATACATCTTTTGACGTCGTTGCAATCATGCGAAAGATTTTTAATACTCGAAAAATCGGGCATGGAGGCACGCTCGACCCTTTGGCAGAGGGCGTTTTGCCGATTTTCATCGGCAATGCAACAAGAGCGGTTGACTTTCAGCCGCGTGACGATAAAGAGTATCTCGCGGGGTTCCAATTCGGGCTGACGACTGACACCGAGGACATAACCGGACAAGTTTTGAGGGTTAGTGACGCTCGTGTTTCGCGCAGTGACATGCTTTTTATCGAGGATTGCAAAGGTGAGATTGAGCAGGTGCCGCCGATGTATTCTGCGGTCAAAATAAATGGCGAGAAACTTTACAATTTGGCGCGCAAAGGTGTGACGATTGAGCGGGCTTCGCGCAAGGTGACAATTCATAGTGTCAAGGTCGAGCAATACCGCGAAAACGCAGGTGTGATGCGGGTTCACTGCTCCAAAGGGACATACATTCGCACGCTGATTCACGACATGGGGCAGCGAATTGGAAGCGGTGCAGTGATGACTTCGCTCGTCCGCACAAGGTCGGGAAATTTCACACTTGACGACTGCGAACAACTTGACAATTTGCAGAAAATCTCACTTGAAAATCCGCAGGAACTTGACAAATATTTGATGAAACTTGACAAGTTTTACGCCGATTATCCGGCGGCAAAATTAGACGAAATTCAAACAAAAATGTTTTTGAACGGCGCGAAACTTGACACCGGTAGAGTGAAACTTGACAAAAGTGACACAGCTGAAAACTATAGTATTTATGCGGTTTTGAGCCATACGGGAAATCTTTTGGCACTTGCAAAAATTACACGGGAAAATTCACTTACACCGGTGCAAAAGTTCATAGTCGATTAACTTCAAAATAGCTTTGCCTTTGCGGTATTTTTGCCGCCATACTGCGTTAAAATTTTCCGCAATGCACAAAGCATTACGAAAAATTTTGCCTTGTCTGACGACAAAAATCCTCGCAAAACCAAACCCATTTTAAAGTTAAACGACTATAACCTTTCTTAAAATTTTACAGGAATTTATATGAGAAAAAACAGATGTAAAACTGCTGTCGCGCTCGGGTTTTTCGACGGCGTGCATTTGGGTCACGCGGCAGTAATTAATGCGATAAGCGAGTCGGAATTTCCGGTGGTTTTTACTTTCAAAAGTGGCGGCAAAAACACCTTCAAAGAAAACAATATTTCTACAGAAATTGCGAAACGTGAACTCTTGACAAAGCTTGGTGTAAAGCGGGTTTGTGCCTATGACTTTGAGGCGGTGAAAGACCTGTCTGCCGATGAATTTGTCACGCAAATTCTTGTGGGGGAACTTGACACAAATTTAGTCTGTTGCGGGTACGATTTTCGCTTTGGAAAGGGCGCGAAAAGTGACGCAAATGACCTGAAAAAAATCTGTGGTGAGAAAAATATCGGGGTCGTTGTGGTGCCTGCGGTGGAGGTTGACGGCGCGGCGGTCAGCTCGACGCGGATACGAAATTTAATCCAAAAAGGCGACCTGAAACTTGCAAATAAATTGCTCGGTTATGAGTTATTTTACGACTTGAAAGTCGTCGGCGGAAACATGCAGGGGCGGACAATCGGCTTCCCGACTATCAATCAGAATATGCCGCGAAACTGCGCTATGCCGCGGTTTGGCGTCTATGAAAGTAAAGTTTTTATCGGCGAAAAAACCTACCGCGGAATTACAAATATCGGCGTTAAACCCACGGCGGGAAATTACAAAAAACCGACCGCCGAAACCCACATACTTAACTTTACCGGCGATTTATACGGGCAAAAAATTAGAATTTGTCTAATTAATTTTATACGCGATGAGAAAAAATTTAACTCTTTTTTGGAATTAAAAATGCAAATAGAAAAGGATTTGAAACTTTGCAAATAAATCTACAAAATCGGGGAAAACGAAACATAAAAATCCTCACAAGTGTAAGAAGGACAATGGTGAAAAAATGGATAGTAGAAACGTGAGAACCCGCTTTGCGCCCAGTCCCACGGGCTTTATGCACATCGGCGGATTACGCACTGCGCTGTATGCTTTTTTGTTCGCGAAAAAGCACGGCGGCAAGTTTATTTTGCGGATTGAGGACACCGACAGGGCGCGGTTTGTCGAGGGCGCGACCGAGGTGATTTTTGACACTTTGAAAACCTGCGGACTTCTTTGGGACGAGGGGCCCGACATTGGCGGGAATTTCGCGCCTTATATTCAAAGTGAGCGCAAGGAAATGTATACAAAATTCGCGCTTGAATTAGTCGAGAAAGGCGCGGCATATCACGATGACGGCGCGATTCGTCAGCGTGTGTCTAAAATCGGCGAGACAAGTTTTACTGATGAAATTTACGGCAAAATTACCGTGCCGAATTCCGAAATTGAGGAGCAAGTTTTAATCAAATCGGACGGCATGCCGACTTATAATTTCGCGAATGTTGTGGACGATAATCTCATGCAAATTTCGCACATTATTCGCGGCAATGAATTTCTTTCGTCCACCCCGAAATACATCTTGTTGTATGAGGCGTTTGGCTGGTCGCCGCCTGTGTTTGTGCATGTTCCGCCGATTATGCGTGACGCAACTCACAAGCTTTCAAAACGCGACGGCGACGCTTATTTCAGCGATTTTTCCGACAAGGGTTACTTGACAAAAGCGGTCATAAATTATATCACGTTGCTCGGTTGGTCGCCGAAGGGTGAGAGCAGTGAAAGTGAGTTTTTCACCCTCGATGAACTTGTCAAGTTGTTCGATTTAGACGGCATTTCAAAGTCGCCCGCGATATTCGACGACGAGAAACTTCGCGCGATGAACGGGCATTATATTCGGGCGTTGTCACCGGTGGAATTTGAGGAAATTGCGCGGCCTTTTATTGGCGAATTTGATATAGATTACGCAGTGCTTTCGGCGGCGTTACAGCCGCGTGTAGACATACTTTCCGAGATTACGCCGCAGGTAGATTTTCTTGGTAAAGTAGTTGACTATGAAGTAGAATTATACAATAATAAAAAGATGAAAACTTCGCCCGAATCTGCACTCGTTGCGCTTGAAGAATTAGTAATAATTTTGCGGCGAATCGTGGACTTCAAAAAGGATTTTATTTACGAAATTCTAAAGTCGGAAGCCGAGAAACGTGAACTCAAAATCGGGTATTATTTGTACCCGTTGCAGGTCGCGCTGACAGGCAAGCAGAGCGCACCGGGCGGGGGTTTAGACATATGTGTGATGTTCGGAAAAGATGAAAGTTTGCGGCGTATAAATGCGGCAATTGAAAGGCTTAAAAAATTATGATTGAGGTTAGAAACTTGACAAAAACATATGGCAATAATATTGCCGTAGACGACATTTCTTTTAACGCCGAGGACGGCGAAATTCTCGGCTTTTTGGGGCCGAACGGCGCGGGAAAAAGCACGACTATGAACATTATTACAGGCTATATTTCGTCTAATTCCGGCAACGTGTTAATCGACGGGGTGGACGTTTTGGACGAGCCGGTTGCCGCGAAAAAAAACGTCGGCTACCTGCCCGAATACCCGCCGCTTTACACCGATATGACCGTGGACGGGTACTTGAAATTCGTCTACGACTTGAAAAAATGCAAAATGCCGCGCAACTCTCACCTTGATGAAATTTGCGAGTTGGTGAAGATTTCGGACGTGCGAAAACGCGCAATCCGCAACCTCTCAAAAGGCTACAGACAGCGGGTTGGACTGGCGCAGACGCTTATCAATAACCCGGGGACTTTGATTTTAGACGAGCCGACGGTCGGGCTTGACCCGCGGCAGATAATTGAAATCCGCGAGTTGATAAAAAAACTCGGTAAAAATCACACGGTGATTTTATCGTCGCACATTTTGCAGGAAATTCAAGCGGTCTGCGACAGAATCGTCGTGATTAATCGGGGTAAAATTGTCGCGAATGAAAAAAGTACCGACTTGGCGGCGAGTTTGTCGGATAGTTTGTCGCTTAGAATTAGGGTCGAGGGGGAGGAATCGGCGGTCAAAAAACTGCTCGGCGCAATCCCCGATATTCGCAGTATCACTGTAATCAGGGAGGCCGAAAAGGGCGTCTTCGAGTACCAAATTGAACCCAAAAAAGACGCCGATGTTCGCCGCGAAATCTGGACGAAATTGTCGGCGCGAAACATGCCGATTTTGATGCTGAAGACTAACGAATTGACACTTGAGGAAGTGTTTTTGAAACTGATTGTAAATTAGTAGGGGCGAACGCGGTGGGTCGGCAGGGGGCAGGGGGTCTATGTCCGCGCCGAGTGCGGTGTCGCCAGCCCGCCACACAGGCTGTTCAGACTCTACTCCCTCGATTGCGACCTTACAAGTTCACGACTTAATAGGTTTGATTTGCTTAAATAGTCTGCTCTCGCATTGGGATTGTGCTACTTACTAACGGTTCGGCTCGAGAAAGTTAAACTTTATCAATTGCAAAGAGCGGGCCTGCGACACCGCACTCGGCGCGGACATAGACCCCCTGCCCCCTGCCGACCCACCGCCCTACAAGTTCTAATTATTTCTACATTCTGCATTATTATTTCTGCATTAAACGAAAGGTGATTATATAATGTTTGCAATTCTAAAACGCGAATTTCGCGCTTATTTTACCTCGCCGATTGGCTACGTTTTTGTGGCGGTTTGCATGCTGACGTCGGGGTTGGTGTTTCGCGCCGAGGCCCTTGTTTACGGGAGCGCGGACATATCGGGGGTCTTTCGGTTCATGTTCGTTGTGCTGATGGTGGCTGTGCCGCTGTTGACAATGCGCCTTATGGCGGAGGACAAGCGGCAGAAAACCGACCAGCTGCTGCTCACCGCGCCGATTAGCCTAAACGGGCTTGTCGCGGGGAAATTTTTGGCGGCGTATGTTGTATTCTTGCTCGGTATTGGAATCATCCCGATTTACGGGGTTGTGTTGTCGTTTTTTGCCGATGTCGCGTGGGTTCCGATTTGGGGTAACTTTCTCGGAATTGCGTTGCTCGGCGGGATATATGTCGCGCTCGGCTTGCTGATTTCGTCGCTCACCGAAAACCAGATGATAGCGGCGGTTGCGAGCATTTTTCTCAACTTTGTAATCTCGCTGTTGAATACAATCGTGGCGTTTATTCCCGCGCGATTTCTTACCGATTCGGTCGTAAGTTTCTTCAAACAGGTCTCGGTTTATGAGCGGTATGTGCAGTTTACATTAGGGATTTTCAAGGTGTCTAATTTGCTTTTCTTTGTGTCGATTGCGGCGGTTTTTGTGTTCTTGACGGCGAGATTAATTGATGTGCGTCGTTGGAATTAGTGGTTAGTGGAAAGTGGTTAGTGGACAGTTATTTTATTATAAAAGGTGGTAAAAAATTTTGGACGAGAATAAGGAAATAGAAGTGGTGGAAGAAGTTGAACAGCGGCGTAAGTTTCGCTTTAGTTTTAATTCGCGCAAGTGGAAACGGGGCGGGTTTGCTTTTGCAATTTCGGCGATGTTTATTGCGGCGGTAATCTTGATAAATCTTATTGTAAATACCTTGCTTGCTCGGTTTGATGTGCGGGTAGACCTTAGTGTGCAGGGGCTGTACAGCATCGACCCGACGACTACGGACTATCTGAATGACCTTGGAAACAGCGACAAGATTGACATCTATTTTTGTGCCACCGAGGAAGAATTTTCTATGCGGCCGCAGTATTTTCAGGCGACCGAAATCGCCCGCATTTTTGCGGAAGTAAACCCTAATATAAAAGTTTCGTTCGTGAATCTGCTCTCAAACCCGCTCTTCGCGGCAGAGTTTGACGGGAATTTGCGGGCGTCGGACGTTGTCATTCGCTCCGAAAATACCGGGCGATACCGCGTGATTACCGCCGAGGAATATATTCTTTACGAGTATTTTTTCCAAGGCAGAAAATTATCTTTGGCGGAGGCGGAGCAGCTCGTGATGATGTACGGCTACGATGCGTATGACATGATTGAGGAGACGGTGAGTGCGGGGGCGGAGCGGGCGTTTTTGTCGGCGATTTTGTCGGTCACGGACGACGCGCCGGTGCGTGTGGCCTACGTTGACGGCTACGGGCTGAACCTTGAAGACATGAGCAATATCAACACTCATATACTCTTGTCAATGCTGAATATTTTGGAGGCAAATTCTTATCTTGTCGAGGGGATTGACCTGTTTTTGACACATGAGATTGACCCCGATATAGATTTTCTAATACTCTTCGCGCCTACTCACGACTTGAGCGAGACCGCGCTTGAGCAAATCGACAACTGGATGGACAACAATACTTTCTACGGCAAAACCCTGCTCTACTTTGCACCCAACCGCGACTTTAACCCCACGCCGAACCTTGATGCGTATTTAGCGGAGTGGTGGGGCGTTTCGGTGGGCGAATACGTCATTGCACAGCAGGATTCGCGCTTTGCAAGCCCGTCCTCAATGGGGTTGGAGCAGTATATAGCGGCGGTCGGCGAGTTTGCCGAGGGTGTAACCGAGGACTTCGTGGGCAGATACATGCGGCCGATTTTGACCTTGTTTGAACAGCGCGAGACGGTGTCGACTTTCCCGCTTTTGATGACCTACCCGGGCGCGTTCGGGATACCTTTTGACACCGAGAACGAGGAGGCGGTCGGGCCGTCCGCATTCGGAGTGGGCGCGATGAGCCGCCGCATGAGGTTTGAAGGCCTCGACCCGCTTTACGGGCAGGTGTTAGTCTTCGGCTCGACCGAGATTTTCTCGCCCGAATATATCGAGTCGGGCTTGTTGTCGAACGGCAGATTTTTCCTGAATATCTTCAATGAAATCAGCGGCAAGGGGCAACACAGCGTGCAGATTATTCCGCAGTCGTTCCTTGCGCCGACCTTTGAAATAACCGAGCGGCAAGCCAACGCAATCTCGCTGTTCTTCGTAATTTTAATCCCACTCGCGCTGATTGTGACCGGCTTGGTGGTATTTTTCCGTAGAAGATATAAGTAGGGGCGGGAATTCAACTCCCCGCCGTAACAAAACTTTGCTTTAGCAAAGTTTTAATAGCCGCCAACCTTGGTTATAATTAAGCAAAACAGAACGGGCGGCTATTGCCCGCCCACCCCGTAGAACGAGAGGTTCACTTTGAAAAAACTTAGCAAGAATACACAGACTTTAATATTCGCGGGCGGTGGGCTGTTGGTGTTAATCGCGGTGTTTTTAATCCTGCAATTGACTGAAAAGCCGCCACCCGAAATTCCACCCGTTGAAATTGTGGAAGTTCCATTTGAAAATTCCGCCGACTTGACCTTCACCGACTTGTCGAGCGAGTATGTAATCCGAATCAGCGTAATTAACCCGCTTGATGAATATATTATTGAGTGGCTTGAAGATTACGATGCTACTGAATTTGAGAATACGGGCAGGTTCGGCATTGAGGATTTGGGCGATACCCCGGTGATACAGGGCAGTTTTGATGCGGCGGCGCGGTATGTCTCGCGGTTCACCGCGAGGGAGATTGTCGCGGAAAACGTAGCTGATTTGGCCTTAATTGAATACGGCTTGTCGGACGAGGCCCCGCGTGCAAAAGTCACCGCGATTTTTTCGGGCGGGCAGGAACCACTCAGTCTGATAATCGGCGATGAAGCCTTGACCGGCGACAACTTGACCTACTTTCGATTCGAGGACGACAATACCGTTTATGCGGCGTGGACCTATCTATTTGCACACTTTCTGAACGATAGGCGGGCGTATGTTTCGTTGCAGGTCGAGGGCGATTACGCGGAGATGGGCATGCCGGAAGTGCAAAGGGTTACAATCCGGCAACCTGAACAACCGCGCTACGTAATTGAGCCGGTACAGCGCGACCCCGAGATAGACGTTATCGCATCGTTCAATTCCCACAAGCTGACCGTGCCTGTTGAAGTCGAGCTGGATTACGAGGCCGCGAACGGCGCTATATTCGGGCTTTTCGGGCTTGTCGCCGACGAAATTGCTTACGCGACCGGCCTGAAAGACGGCGAGTTCTCGGACGAGATAACCGGGCTCGACGCGCCGTTGCTGACCGTGAATACTACTTTTAACGACAAGATTCACACCCTCACGCTCGGCAATTCCGCAGGGCCAAATAAATACTACGGCAAATACAGCGAAAACCCCGATGTAATCTACATTTTTGATGGCGAAATCCCGTGGCTGGACTTTGAACCCGAAAAATTCATGGCGAAGCAGTTTGTCCTGCCGTACATTTACAGCCTCTCGGATTTTATCATAGAGACAAATCAGCATTTATTGCACTTTGAGATTACGGGCGATGATGCGGCGAGTGAGAAATTTTATTTGAATGGCGAGGAAGTCGAGGACGCGAATTTGTTCAAGTCGCTCTATCAATTCTGCATACGGGCGGGCGGGGATAGATTTTTTGAGGGCAGTATTGAGGACATTGAGGAAATACCGATGACGGCGAAGTTCACCTACAAATATCGCGGCAACAGGGACGACTTCACGGTCGCCTTTCACGAGGGGCAGGACTGGGGCAGCGGCAGATACGCCGCGCTTGTAACCGATTACGACACGGACAACACACTGTTATTAAGCGGCAGAATGAGTTATTTGAATCGCTTGTTGCAGAACATCGAGTTTTATTTGAACGGCGAGGATATAATAATGTCATGGTGATGGGACGGACAATTGACAATTGATAATGGACAATGGACAATTGATAATGGACAATTGACAATGTACAATTAATTTAGGAGGTATTAGCGTGAAAATAATTAAGAAAGGGCGTGTCCCATGCCGCAAAATCGCATTGAATTTTGTGCAAGCGTGGGCGGCATGGTATTGAAAAAATGGCAGACTTTTTTAAGTATAAGGGGTATCCGTTGGTGCGGAAGGGTAAGGAAATTTATTATGGGAACATGTCGGACGATTATGTCTGCATGATTACGATTTTGGGGACGCGCAAGGTTAAGGAGCTGGAAGTGGCGAACAAGGTCAAGGTAATCTTGATGCAGACCGCCGAGGACGTCCCGCTTCATCAAGCCGTCGTCAAAAACAGCGACCGCAACAGCCTTTACGAGGCATTGGACATGGCGTATACTTGGCTCGACAAGACCAAGTAACGCTCCCGAAACTGCAAAAAGAAAAGCCCTTTCCGTACGGAAAGGGCAATTTTGTGCAAGTCTTTACAGGGTAGATACTCGTTGCTGTTACGTTGTTTTACGTCGAAAATCGCGGTACATCGGAACCGGTAAAACCCATGTGATTCTTGCGATGCTAAGGACGGGTGTCTAAAGACCTTTAGACACTATGCTCTTTGTTTTGCGAAGCACTCGCTGCAGTAAACGGGTCTGTCGTCACGCGGATTGAACGGAATCTTTGCTTCCCCGCCGCAATCGGCACAGACGGCGATAAAAGTTTCCTTGTTGCGAGCCGCGCTTTTCTTTGCGTCACGACAAATTTTGCAACGTTGCGGTTCGTTTACGAAGCCTTTTTCAGCGTAGAACTCTTGTTCGCCTACCGTGAAAGTGAAATCTGCTCCGCAGTCCTTGCATTGAAGGGTTTTGTCTTCAAACATTTTGTGATACCTCACACTTTTTAAAATTTGACCTTGACCGGATTCCCACCGATACCTTTGTTAAACAACGCTCTGAAATTAAGCTACTGGCCACGTTTTTTTACAATGAATAAATAATAATGAATAATGAATAAATTTCGTGTCGCTCCGCGACGGATTACTGATTGAATCGCTTACAACTCGTATTCCGTGCTTTCACGCCCTCAAAGTTTAGAACAATTGTCCATTATCCATTGTCCATTGTCAATTGCCTTCAGTTTAGTTCTTGCGCGGGAGAGTGCGTTATCTACTGACTTTTCGCTGATGTTTAGGGTTTGGGCGATTTGGCGGTATGAGAATGAGTCTAAGTATAGCTCGAAGACTGCAAACTCGCGCGGGGATAGGACTTTGTCGATTCTTTTGAGTATTTCGGCGCGGGTCTCTTTCTCGATTACAAGCTCGTCCGCGGCGGGGCTTTGCTCCTTGACTAAGGCAGGGTCAAACTCCTCGGATAGGATGAAAGTGCGCCGCGCCTTGCCGAGTGCGTTCTTCATGCGGTTGTCTATGCAGACGTTTGCGTATGCCGAGAAGCCGCCCTGATGGGCCTTTCTGGCATCGTAGGTTTTAATCGCGCTGAGTAACGCCAAAAACCCCTCGGAAATGAAATCCTCCGCGTCCTGCTTGTTGAACAAACCGAAACTTCTTGCGGTTTTGTTAGCCTTTATGACGATTACATTGACATAGCGGGTAATCAGCGCGGACATAATTTGGTCGTGTGAGGCCTCGCTGTCCGAATATCGGCGCAGTTCTGCAACCAAAATTTCATCGCTTGATGTCAACAAAGAATTAGTCATAACAAAAATATACCATTAAACTTTCGGTTTGTCAACAGGAAAAGACAAATATTTTTGAATTTTATTATTTTACTGTGTTTTTGCACAGTTTTTAGTGTAAAATTTTGTCAATTTATTGTCAATTATTCGGGTTTTGCGGCATAACGGGTATACTGCTCTTGTTCGGGGAGCGGCGGGTCGTTACTGAGCGATTGGCGACGGGCGGGGGCTTTCGGCATTACCGGAGTCTCGATGGCGTACATGTCCATGTCGTCGTCGTCGCCTATGTCGCCCACGTCGGCTAAGAGGTAGGAGAAATCGTCCTCATCGTCGTTATCAACGTCTTCAATCATCTTCAAATATTTTTCGGGTATTATGTAGGATTCCTCGGGTTCGTCTTGGATAATTTGAATTTTCAGTTCCGCCCTTGACATATCTTGCACAGGGTCTGCGGGTGCGGGTTTGGCCTTTTTGGCGGGAGGTGCAGGTTTTGCAGGGGCGGGTGCGGGTTTTGGAGCGGGCTCGGGCTCGGGCTCGGGTTCGGGGGCTTTTGCAATCAGCAGGTCGCTTAGGTCGTCGTCTATATCTTCGGCGTCTTCCTCACTTGCAGTCGGCGTTATCAGCAAATCGCTCATGAGGTCGTCTTCTTCGGTGCCGGTCGGCTCGGGTTCTTCCTCCTCGAAAATCGGCGAGTCAAGGAACGCCATCAACTCTTTACTTTCTTGAGTTTCGGGTTCGGGCTCGTCGGCGGTGGCGAGCGGAATTGTGAAGTCGGCGAAGTCGGGGTCGATTAGCTCGACTTCTGCGGGTGCGGGCGCAGTTTTAGCCGCGGGTTTGGGTGCAAGCTTGGGCATGGGTTTTGCAGGTGCGGGTGCGGCTTCGGCCACCGGTTTTGCGGGAGCAGGGGCAGGTTGCGGCTTTACAGGTTCCATCTTAGCCGGTG
>WRMK01000008.1 GCA_009777155.1 Oscillospiraceae bacterium | reverse complement strand
TCTGCATATTTCAGCAGGGCTTGACGAAAGCGCATTGTTTGTGTTATAGTTGTCATAGCGGGTTTGGAAACCTCCCTGTTCCTTTTTTGTTTAGCAACTATAACTGTAACACAGGTTTCCTTTTTCCGCTATTCTTTTTTTGTGAAGTGTAACACTTCTATTGTAATCCTACAACCAAAGCAAACCCTTTTTCCCAAACCCCCTTGACAACCCCAAAACTTTATGCTATACTTATATCGAAATAATTCGATATGAGGGATTGATGCTGGCGAAAGTTTGAAAGACCCTGCACTAATCGGGGAACAAAACTTACAAACTTTCATTTGTGCAGGGAAGACAAGTTTGAAAACAATTAAGGAAGGCATGACCCATGCCGCAACTATCAGTGAAATTAGTGTTGCCGTGGGCGGCATGGTGGCGAAAAAGTGAGAATATACTTCGACAACCCCCTCGCAACCCGCGAGAACCCCGTCTGTGCCTACGAAAGCACCCGCGTGTTCTCGGCGTTCTGCGACGAGACCCGCCTGAAAGTCTTGGAGCTACTGCGGGGCGGCGAGAAATGCGCGAATGTTCTGCTTGAGCAGGTCAGTATTCGGCAGTCTACGCTGTCCCACCACATGAAAATCCTTGTGGAGAGCGGCGTTGTGCGGGCAAGGCGGGCAGGGAAACGGACTTATTACGCCATTTCCGAGAGCGGCGCGGAATACGCCGAGTATTTGCTGAAAAAACTAACAAATACTATCAACACCCAACCATTTCAAACAAGCCTCGTTACACAAAACATCTCAATTAACCAAAATTATACCATAAAGGACGGCGTTAAAATGAATCCAATTAATACCAACAACGAAAGCTTCGCAATCATGGCCGACACAAGCTGTGACCTGCCCGCGGAAATCCTCGCCGAATACGGCATTGAGCGGGTTCCGATTACCTACGAATTGGACGGCGCGCCCCACAACGGCGGCTATTGGCAGGAAATTTCCGGCAAGGATTTTTACGACACCCTGCGGCAAGGCGGCGTTGCAAAAACCGCGCAGATTAACCCCGAAGTCTTTGTTGAAGTTTTCACAAACCACGCCAAACAAGGCAAGGGCCTGATTTTTATAATCCTCAGCAGCGGGCTTTCCGGGACCTACCAAAGCGCGCAAATCGCCCTCACCCAAGTCCGTGAGACCTACCCCGACTGCCGCATTTTCCCGATTGACAGCATAAGCGCGTCGATTGGTCTGGGGCTACTGGCGATACTCGCGGGGAAAAAGCGGGCGGCAGGCGTTTCGGTGGAGGAGACCGCGGCGTTTCTTGAGGAGAAAAAACACAGCTGTTTCGGGCTGTTCACAGTAGACGACCTCATGTATCTGCACAGGGGCGGGCGGCTGAGTAAGCTATCGGCGGTGGCGGGTTCTGTGCTGAAAGTCAAGCCGATTCTGAACCTCGCCCCCGATGGTACACTCGCCGTAAAAGACAAAGCACGCGGCAGAAAAGCGTCCATGGAGACACTCGCGGCGCAGTTCAAGCGCAGTATCAAACCGGGCGCGGTCTTAGACACAGTCTTAGTAACCCACACCGACTGCGAAAGCGAAGCCGCCGCCTTAGCCGAAATGCTCAAAGCCAACGCCGACATCAAGCAAGTCGAGCTAATGCTGATGGGCCCGATAATCGGCGCGCATCTCGGGCCGGGCGCGTTGATTATACTGTTCGAGGCGGGGATGAGTCGGGGGGAATATGAGGGTAGGTTTTATTGATTTTTCACTGCTGTGAAAACGTCATGGACTGTAGGGGCGCGCATTGCGCGCCCGTAAAATTCACAGGCGCACGCATATTTCCACGGACGCGATATATCGCGTCCCTACATTCAAAACAACATCAAACCCACGGGCGAACACAGTTCGCCCCTACGTCGCATAATATTTTCATGTCGTTAATAATTTTTTCACGTAGGGACGACCGCCCCCGGTCGTCCGTAAATTCACGCAACCGCCGAAAACCCACACAACCGTGCATGCCCACGGAAACGCGACAAAACCCACGGGCGCGCAATGCGCGCCCCTACAGCAAAAATTTTCAACCACATAAAAATCTGCAACCACGTAGGGGCGAACTGTGTTCGCCCGTAATACCCACGGTTCGCCCGCATAATTCGTCGCGTTTCGGTTAATTCATGCCGTTCGTAAATTTTATTGTAGGGAACGGTTCATAACCGTTCCGCAAATTCACGCAACCGCCGAATCCCCACGGACGACCGAGGGCGGTCGTCCCTACAGCAAAAATTTTCAACCGCACAAACCCAAAAAACACAATAAAAATCAAAACCGCATAAAATAAAAGAACGGCCCACGCCGTTCTTAAATTTTTACGCCATTGTAGGGGCGGGCATTGCCCGCCCGCAACATGCGCGATAGCAATTCCGCTTGAAATTTGCACCGCAATCCGCGCACAAAACCGCATATATCAAAGCTTTTGCGCTCGTCTATCGGGCAATTTCTAACCGGAATTGCTATATTATTTCACAAAAAGGAGAACCCACCATGACCTCAATACTCGGAATCAACTCATCATACCCCTTCACCCTCCCGCCCCTCCCCTACCCCTACGACGCCCTCGAGCCGCACATCGACCAAGAAACCATGCACCTCCACCACGACAAACACTTCGCGACCTACATAAAGAATCTCAACGACGCGCTAAAGCCCTACCCGCACTTGCAGAGTCTGTCGCTTGAGCAGATTTTGTGTTGCAAGCGATTGCCGCTTGAATCCCGCGTGAAAATCCTCGAAAACGCAGGCGGTGTCTACAACCACGCGATTTTCTTCAGCAACCTTGCCCCCATGTCCGAGAAGGTCAACACACCCGAGGGCGAGTTGCTCGAGGCGATTGAGGGATTTTTCGGGAGCTTTGAAGAATTTAAGGAGCAATTCAGCAAGAGCGCGGCCGATGTCTTCGGGTCGGGCTGGACGATACTCGCGGCAGACCGCGCAGGCAACCTCTCAATCCGCAACGTCGCCAATCAAGAGGTACTGCTTTGCGAGGGTTTAGAGCCGGTAATCCTTTTCGATGTCTGGGAACACGCCTATTATCTAAAGTACAAAAATGTCCGGGCAGATTACGTTAAAAATTTGTGGGAAATCGTTCGTTTTCGGTAAATCAGAGGGGTTTGCAAAAATTTATTGAAAATTTAGCCCCTTTTTTCCTTATGGGGCTTGATTTTTTGCTAAAAATATGGTAAAATATATATGGCAGTTTGTTGTGCAATCGCGCGCTATATATGGTAGAAGAAATTTTATCGGCGTGAGGAAAGTCCGGGCGTCACAGAGCAGGGTAGCTGCTAACGGCAGCCGAAGGCGACTTTAGGGCGAGTGCAACAGAAATAGACTACCGACTATTTTAATAGTCGGTACAGGTGGAAAGGCGAGGTAAAAGCTCACCGGGGTGCAGGAGACTGCACTGCCATGTAAACCCTACCCGACGCAACGCTTAGTGTTTGAGAGACTTATCGCTTGCTCGGCGACTCTTTAGCGAAAGCGGCTTGAGCTTACAGGCGACTGTAAGCCCAGATAGATGATTGTACGCGACAGAACCCGGCTTACAGACAAACTGCCGATGAACAATTGACAATGGACAATTGACAATTGACAATTATTGAATAATTTAGAACCCGCAAATAGTTTTTTCACGGTCATTAGAGTCTAAAACCGTCCGCTGTGGCGGACACAACAATTGTCCATTTTCCATTGTCAATTGTCAATTGCCAACAGGAGTTTTCATGATTGACTACAAAAAATCAGACTGCCCGGTCTGCAACAAGGATTTCAAAGACGAAAAACCGGTCGTTTGCCCTGATTGCGGTGCGCCTTATCACCGCGATTGCTGGGCATTGACGGGCAAATGCAGTTTTGAGGACGTTCACGGCAACGGCTTCAGCTGGGCTATGCCTATGGTGAATCCGCAAAAGCAGGCTAATTCGGATAGCTCCGCTACTTCCGACAACCCCGCTAATCCCGACAACCCCGACATCCCGCAAGAAATTCACACCGCCATACTCGAGGCCGCCCAAAAGTCCCTCGATAACTTAAAAGCAATGCAGGATAGCCTGTTCGGCGACAAAACCAAAACGACCTTTGAAGGGCGATTTTTCGACAAACCCGACGAGACCGCTAAACCCCCGCCCGAAGAACGCCTTATATTCGGCGTGTCCGAGAAAGAAATCAACTTCTTTCAAGGCAACCCCGACCCGTTTCGCTTCATGAAGTACCGCAAAATCGCGGCAGGGCAGAAAATCTCGCTGAACATTTTCGCCGCCCTGCTCTCCCCGTTCTATTTCTTTTACACCCGCATGAGGGCGGCGGGTATCCTTGCCGCAATTGTCATATTTCTGCTGCGGCTGCCCGTGCTGTTCGGCGGTACGGAGTCTCTCGGCAAAATCGGGGTGCTTTTCACACTGCTCGGGTACGGCTTTCAGGTGGTCTTGGCGTTGTACTTCGATTATTTTTACCTGCTCTGGATGGTCTACCGAATCAAGATGATACGATACGAGTTTTTGGCGGACGAGATGTTTCAGCAATTGTTTGACGAGAACCCGAACGGCAACGTCGAGGATTTTGTCGAGACGGTTGTGGAGGAATTGGACGACAGGCTCTCCGAGACCTTTGAGAACACCTTCTTCAATGACGGCTCGCCCTTTGACCCCTCACATCTCGGCGAGGATTACTACGCGGCACTGCAAAGCGCGGGCAAGCCGGGCCTGCTATCGGTCGTAGAAGGCGTGGCGATTACCTTCCTGATGCTTTTGGCTACTCAGCTTGTCATCACGGTGACGTGATGACAATGGACAATGGACAATTGATAATGGACAATTGACGAACAATTGACGATGGACAATTGACAATGGACAATTATTGAATAATTTAGAACCCGCAAATAGTTTTTTCACGGTCATTAGAGTCTAAAACCGTCGCGGAGCGACTCCACAATTGTCCATTGTCCATTGTCCATTGTCAATTGTTCGTCAATTGTCCGCTGTCCATTATCGTCAATTTTTCTTTAAGGATTGTTATGCTTATAGGTATAAAATTAGACTTCTTCTACCGCAAATACGGCGACCGCGGTTTTTTGGTACTGCTGTTTATGTCGGGGCTTGTGTTGCAGATGATTTTCTCACTGCGTATGGCCGCGCCGTCGCTCTACCCCGAAGAATTTGTCACGGCGGCGTGGAGCGGGTTCTTGGCCGGGGCTTACGAGGTAGACACGGCGGATTTCAGCGTATTCGCCGATACCGGAACGCTTGTGTCGGAGTGGCTGTTACCCGCGCTCTACGCGCCCCTGCACTATCTTATACGAAGCCCGAATGTCCTCTATCACTCAATGCTCCTGCTGAACGGCGTTATCGCCGCCTTAGTACCGCTGTTCACCTACAAACTCACAGCCTTACTCGGCTTAGAGAAGGCGTGGCAACGGGTTCTCGCGGCAGTCACCGCCGCTGTAACCACCGCCGTCTTCGCCTACAGCAAGTTTCTGCTCACCGAAATACTCTCTGTGTTCCTGCCCCTGCTCACGATTTATCTACTGCTTACAACTGCAAAAACCAAACATCGCGCAGGGCTGTTTCTGTTATCTCTTTTGACTGCGTTTACGCTCGCCTTCGCGCCCGCCGCCGATAAGCGGCTGTGGATTCTCTGCATAGCCGTGTTTGTATTTGCAGTGTTCATGAAATATTTCTACAAGACAAACCTTGTCTATTATCGGGTTTTTATCCCTGCCTTTGTAATTTTCGTAATTGTGCAGATTGCTATCGGCGAGTATATTGCCTACTCGGCGATTGCAGATACAGCGGGGTTTACGCTGTTGGCGGTAATTTCCGCGCCGCTCAAGCTTTTCGCGAGTGGTTCTTTTGGCGGGTTCGGTAATTTTGTGCAGGGATTTTTCAGCGGGCTGTATTATCTTGCGGTGTCAACGTGGGGTTTGGGTATACTGGGGGCGTGTTTGTGTAAGGTTGCAATTTGGGATTCGCTGTACACGAAATCCCGCAAGAAAGACAAAGCCGTATTCGCAGGGTTCGGATTTTTTGCACTCGTCTATAACTTCCTCATGGTAATTGCAACTGCGTGGAATTACAATGGTGCAATTAACGGCCGCTACATAGACAGCGCGACTTTGCTACTGCTACTGTTCACGCTCTGCTATGTATTTATGCGGGGGCTGAATTTCAAGACCGTGCTGTATGCTACGATTGCGCTCGGGGTAATATTTGCACTGTTCTTTGTGTTCTCGGCGACTGCGCTGATTGAAACTGCGGGCGAGGTCTCTGTTGAACCATCTCGAATACAAGGCTTATCGCCACTGCTAATCGGCGCGAAGATTGACGCGCCGCTCACGTCTGAACAGCTATTCACCGCCGTCTCGGCGACCTTCTGTTTTATTGCGTTACTGCTATCTTTGGTCAGCTGTACCGAACGCCTGCGCGCTCATGTGGTATCGTTTGCAATCGCCTTAACGCTCCTGTATTCGGCGGGACACGCGGCGTTTGTCTTCCTGCCGTATGAGACCGGGCAGGGCGAGCTACGCAACCGCAACGCCTACGCCCTCTCCGAATACGTCTACAACTCCGCCGATGCCCCGCCGACCTACGTCGTCGATTTGCCCGGCAACCTAACCGCCTTCCTGCGATTCCAGAACCGCGAAACATATATCGCCAGTGCAAATTCGCTCAACGACCTCCCCGACGACTGCTTCGTAATTATCACCAGCCAAAATTTCCTCACCGCAATATCGAACCGAAACACAGTAGGCGAAATCGAGACGGTCATTGACGATATAGTGTTTGTCGCGATTGGGGAGCGGGCGATTGCGTACGCACACTCGCAGACAATGAATAGGGAATAATGAATAAGGAATAGTGAATAGGGAATAAGGAATAATTGAAATAATTTTTATGTGGTTAATAGTTTTAACATGGTAGGGGCGAGATTTCCACGGTTCGCCCGTGAACCCGCACGACCACCGCAATCCCCCGAAACGTGGCGCGGTGTTATGTAGGGAACGGTTCGTAACCGCCCCGCATGTTTCGGCGATTTATAGGGCGGAACGGTTAAGAACCGTTCCCTACACCAAAATATTTTCACAACAGGAAAACGGCAAACAGGGCGTGTGCGACACGCGGGCGAACGCAGTTCGCCCCTACGCTGAAAAAATTTACGGGCAACAGGAAAATTCACGCACAACCGTGCATGTTCACGGGCGGGCATGGAAGCCCGCCCCTACACTGAAATAATTTTTATGTGGTTAATAATTTTAACATGGTAGGGGCGAACTGTGTTCGCCCGCACACCGATAACCAACACAAAGGGGTGAACCTAAACAATGGACTTCAAACACTTCATATGGGACTTCGACGGTACCCTTTTCGACACCTACCCGCATATTGCGCGAACCTTTCAAATCTGCTTGAAGAAAGAGTATCTTGTCAGTGAAAACATATCGGATATTGAGCGGGAAATGCGGGTCTCCCTGCAACACGCCTACGACCATTACACCGAAAAATACGACTTGGACGCTCATTTTATCAGCCGATTTAACGACATGCGGGTGTTGCAAGAAAACGCAAACTCCCTCCCGTTTATCAACTCCCATATGACTTGTAAGTTCATCTATCAGCAGGGGCTGTTCAATTATCTGTGTACCCATAGGGACAAATCCGCCGAGTCTATGCTACAGAAATACGGCTTCCGCGAGCTGTTTACCGAGCTTGTCACCGAAGAAAACGGCTTCCCGCGTAAACCCGCCCCCGACGGCTTAAACTACCTTATAAATAAATACAACATGAACCGCGCCGAAGTCCTTTGTATAGGCGACCGCGCCTTAGACCTTGAGTCTGCACGGGCGGCAGGGGTCAAGTTCTGCCTGTTCACCGAGAAGATTGGCGATACTGTCAATTCCGAGGCCGATTTCGCGGTACAAAATTTCAGCGACTTGTACTATATTATAAGCTCGACAATTTCGGCAAAGGCGGCGCGGAATCAAGGCGATGATTTTGCGGACGAATGAGATGTTTGAGATATTCGAGATAGGCAGATACAAGCTGTGTGTCAGCAAGCAACACCGATTCGGCACGGATGCCTTGAAGTTAGCCGAGTTTGCGTTACCGCTCCGGAGCGGACAAGTTATCTGCGACCTTTGCACGGGTTGCGGAATCATACCATTCGCACTGCTCAACTTGTCGAAAGTCCATCAGCAGAAAATCTACGCCGTGGACATCAGCGACACAGCCATCGAGTTACTACAAGAGAGCGTGAAACTCAACAACCTCACAGACTTAGTTGTGCCGGTTCATGAGGACTTGAAAACTATCGAATCCATACCACGCGAATCAATCGACCTCGTCACCATGAACCCGCCTTATTACAAGAAAGAAGACGGCTACAAACGTGCTGACACAGCCTCGGCGCGGCATGAAATCCTCTGCAACTTAGACGATGCAATAGCGGCGGCGGCACGGCTTTTGAAGTACGGCGGCCGACTGAAAATGTGCCACGTCCCCGAACGCATGACCGACGTCCTCTGCACATTACGCCAACACAACTTAGAACCCAAGCGGGTGGAATTTCTCACAGGCAACAAAAGCGAACCGTGGCTAATGCTAATCGAGGCCAAAAAGGGCGGTAGAAGTGGCGTAAAAGTCTGCACACGCGAATAAAAGCAAACGGTTGATAAACTATAGAAAGTACTGCCCCATGCCGCAAAAGTCGGTGAATATTTGCACAACCGGGGGCGGCATGGAGTTGAAATATCATGGAAACAATAGCAATTACTACAGAATTTATAAAATTAGAGCAGTTCCTAAAGTTGGCGTCAGCAGTCTCATCAGGCGGCGAGGCCAAACTGCTCATACAAAATGGCGGGGTTCGGGTTAACGGCGAGATATGCCTAATGCGAGGCAAGAAATTATATGGCGGCGAGGAAGTTACAGCAGGGCAGGGGAAATTTAATGTAGCGAAAACAATTAATAAGGAATAATGAATAAGGAATAATTGTGGAGTCGCTCCGCGACCGTTTTAGACTCTAATGACCGTGAACCATCTGATTGCGAGTTGTAACTTCGATAATCGCGAGAGAACGACAACCGAGTTGTAAACTATTCAATCGGAAAACCGTCGCAACGCGACACCAAAATTATTCATTATTCCTTATTCACTATTCATTAAACTTATGGGGGTCGAAATGATTATAAGAAAAATCGAGGTCGAGAATTTTCGTAATATTAAATCAGCCGAGTTGGAGTTTTGCGAGGGCGTGAATGTCTTCTATGGTAATAATGCACAGGGTAAGACCAATCTGCTTGAAGCTATCTCGGTCTGCCTCGGGAAAGGCTTTCGCCGCTCGAGGACGGCTTTGCTGATTCCTTTCGACAGTGACAACGGCGATTCTGACAGCCGCCCCGATACCTCCTTGCGCCTTTATTACGAAATGGATTCCATGCCCGGCAAGGAGAACGTGGTGCATTATAAAATCACCAACGGCCGCTCCCACGTTGAGGTCAACGGCATGAGCTTAAAGAGCGCGTCGGACTTGTATGGCGACTTGAAACACGTCGTCTTCGCGCCCGAACATCTCGTGTTGGTAAAAGGCGCGTCCGAGCTGCGCCGTTACTATATAGACAATATTGCACTCATGCAAAACAAGGCACACAAGCGCATATTGACCGATTACACCGCCGCGATTAAACAGCTCGCCGCCCTCAACAACGAGATTATCGCCAGCCCCGATACCGTCAAGAATACCCGCGATATGATAGGTATTTGGAGCGATATTTTGATACGGCAAGGGATTAATTTAACATATGGCAGGGTGAAATATTTCGAGTGGTTACGCAAGGCCGCGATTAATTTATACGAAGAATTAACACTCGGCAACGAGCGGCTCGGCGTGATTTACAAGAGCAACGTCTTCGGCGAAATCGAGCATACCCTGCCCGACTTCTCCGACAAAAACGGCCTCTACAAAACCTATGTCGAAATGCTCAACAAGTATCAAATCTACGGCAAACGGCACGATTTCCGCGTAAATGTCGGCGCGCACAGGGACGATTTAGCCTTTACGATTAACGGCATAAACGCCCGCGATTTCGGCTCACAGGGCCAAGTCAAAAGCATATCGCTTATACTGAAACTCGCCGAAGCCGAGATTATCCGCACTCGTAATCGCGAGACCCCTGTAATCCTGCTTGACGAAGTCCTCGGCGAGCTTGACGCTTTGCGGCGGGATTACGTCATAAACCGCCTCGGCATGGCGCAGGTTTTTATAACTTCCTGCGATTACCGCGATTTTGTAACTGACAATACGGAGAATTTATGTGTCTACAATGTCAAACAAGGCAAGTTTCATTCATCTGGGGGGGGACGTTTCAATTTACTGTAGTGAATTGATTGGCGTCTTCGACCTTGAGCGGACGACGGTAAACCCCGCCGTGAACCGCTTCTTAGCCGCCGCCCAGAAACGCGGCGGGGTCTACTACTGCGCCGCCGACTTGGAGGCTATGCCTAAAAGTTTCGCCGTGACTAATGATACGGTTTTTGTTACTAATGTTGGGGTGGGGACTGTTAGGGGGAGGTTTGTAGGGAACGGTTCTTAACCGTTCCGTATGTTTCGGCGATTTATAGGGCGGAACGGTTACGAACCGTTCCCTGCATTAAAATGCCAATAAAATTTTCAACAACAGAAAACGCCCCGCCGTTGCGGAAATTTGCGGGCGAACGCAGTTCGCCCCTACGCTGAAAACCCCCACAAACAACAGGAAAATTTACGGACGACCAAGGGTGGTCGTCCCTACAAAACCCCACAACCGCCACCCCCCCACAACAACATCGCCCCCATTTGCATAATTTTTTTCACAAAAACTATTGCAATTTGAAAAAGTATGTGGTATACTATAACAGTTGTGTAATTCTAATTAAAGGGCAAAGGAGGGAAAACAATGCCTAATATTAAATCAGCCAAGAAAAGAGTTTTGGTTTCGAGCGCGCAAAATACCCGCAACAAAGCCAAAAGAAGCGAGCTGAAAACGCTTATGAAGAAAGCCACCGCCGATAACGCGGACAATGCGGCAATTATGGCGGCGATTGTGAAAATCGACCGTGCGGCGACCAAAGGGCTTATCCATAAAAATAAAGCGGCGCGTATTAAGAGCCGCTTGACTCGGAAGCTTTCTGCGTAGGATTAATGTACGGACGCCATATATGGCGTCCGTTTTTTTTGTGCGCCCCCCAAAAACAACCTTGACATTCCTCGACAAATGCTGTATAATAACACTAAAGAACACAATACAGATTGCGACAAAAACCAACGAATTAAAAGCGAGGTGCCTGCTAATGCCCCAACAAAGCGACTTTTTAGGTAGCTACGAAAGCAAAGTCACGAAACAAATCTGCAAGATACTGCGGTTCATGTTCCTGACCTTCCCGGTATTGCTCATACTTTCCTACGCCGGAATCTTCCCAATCGCGCTGAGTTATTTCAAGTTAGTAATCCCGCTCGGGTTTGCGGTGACGTTTTTCCCGACACTTTTGTTGAAGCTGAAAACCCCCGAAAGAATTATCAAGTATATCTCGGTGATTTCGGTGGGGGTAATTATCGGAATTTTGGCACTAAATATCGACGTCGGCATTTTCATTACTTATTTGCTAATGCCGCTGATTTCGGCGATGTATTTCGATAAAAAGTTCACTCGGCGTATCTGCGTTTTCGGTTTTGTGATAATGGCGATTGCGCTTTATGTCCGCAGTATCGGCTTGGTGGAATACGAGACTTTAGACCGCTCGGCGATGGAGTGGTACACCGCCAACCTCCCCGGGTATGGCATGGAATACATACTATCGTCGGTTGTTTTAGTCTCGGTCACGGGGCGGGCGAGAGGGCTTTTGGATAATCTCACAGAGGCCGAGAAGACGAGCTTGATTTCACGGGAGTTGTCGGCGGTGCTGAAAGTGCTTCGTAAAGCCATTACAGACAGTGGCGAGAACAACAAAACCGTCAAGACCTCCTCTGATTTAACCTTTGAAAAGTGCGGGGAAAATATGTCGCAAGTTCGTGCAACGGTTGACGGCGCGAATCTTTTGACTAATCTCATGGACAACGTCAAGGGCGAAACGACCGAGCTTGCCGCCATCTCAAACAAGGCGTACGACGCGACTTTGCAGTATGGCGAGGTCATGAGTTCGGCGGTTGTGAGTATGCAAAATATTGAAAGAGTTTCGGGGCAGACCGGCGATGCGGTTGTAATTTTGGCGGACAGAACCGAGGAAATCACAGGCTTCAGCAAAACCATTCGCGAGATTGCGTTCCAGACAAAAATCCTCTCGATTAACGCGTCAATAGAGTCGGCGCGGGCGGGTGAACACGGAAAAGGCTTTGCAATCGTGGCACAGCATGTCGGCGAATTGGCGGCAAAAAGCGAGGCGGCCGCAGAGCAGATTTCCGCGCGGATTGACGAGGTGCAAAAGCAGATTAAAATCGTGGAAGACTCGGTTCGCGCAAACGCAAGCTCGGCCTCGCACGGCATGGAGCAAATCAACGCCGCACGCAAGGAAGTGGACGTTATGGGCGGCCTTCAAAAGGAGCTGAATCATCTGACAAAGCAGGTTGCCGACAACTGCGAGCAGTCCGGGCAAGCGGGCGAGCGGATGATGCAAATGTCGGTGACAATGCAGGATTTGACCGCGGAATCACTCTCGGCCGTCGCCGATATAAAGGCCTCCGTCCTGAATCAGAGCAAGGCTATACAGAGTATCGAGGATGTGTTTGTTAAGGTTGAGAGGTTGGCGGAGGATTTGATGTAATGCAGAAATGATAATGCAGAATGCAGAAATGGTTTGGTTTTGGGGCGGGTGCAGAATTGCGGGCGCGATGTATCGCGCCCCTACGGTTGGTGATGTTTTGTAGGGACGCCATATATGGCGTCCGTTTTTTTGTGGGGATAGACCGCGTCCTCGGTTGTCCGTGGATTTTGCTGTTGTCTGTGGGGTTTTTCAGCGTAGGGGCGAACTGCGTTCGCCCGTGGGTTTTCGGCGTGGTTGCGCGGATTTGCGTGGTCGTGCGTATTCGCGGGCGGGCATGGAAACCCGCCCCTACAGCCAAGGAAAGTCCTGCGTACTAAAACGCAAGACTTTTCTTTTGGAGCAATATTCAAAAACCCTCAATAAACCCCGGTATTAATCACATAAACATCAACATTCCTCAACCCCCACTCATACGCCGCCTCGATATTATCGTGGGTACCTTTGAAGACGTCCACGACTATATCGGTATCGTGTATGAACCCGCCTGTGTCGGCGGCAATCGCCGCGCCGTAGACCTTTGAGCCGTCCCGCGTTACTATGTAAACCAACGAGCCGTAAGGGATAACCCGAGGATTGACCGCGACCGTGCCGATTTGCAGTTCCCTGCCGCTTGCCGTGCCCGAGAGTGACGCCGCGGTATAGGCGGTCGCCTTGCCCGAAATGAGATACTCGTAATTGACCGGCAGACCGTCTACCAAGACAATCTCGTCAAAGTCCCGCAGGCTGTAGGGTGTCGCCAAGGCCATGCCCACGTTTTGCACCTGTGTCACCGGTTCGCTGAGTATCTCGGTGAGAATAAGCGTTTCGTCCACGACCACGCCGTCCACGACCTTCTCGCGGATTACCACCCGCTTTTTGCCCGGTACACCCTCGACGACGACCTGTACCGCGCCGATTTCAAGCAGGTTCGACGGTATTTCCATTGTTTGAAACGGTAACTCGAAAAATTCTTCCCGCTCAACATATCGTATAGTGCTGATTGTCGCCTCCATACCGGGGTAGACATAAGCGTTCAGATTTTGGGTGAAGACCTCGTCGGAGTTAAGCACGATTCCCCTGTGAGACAGCACATCGGCGACAGTCGCCGAGCCGTCGGGGCTTGCGGGGAGCGTCATGGTCACGCCGTCCACATTCAGCGTTATGTCGAACGACCGCTGAATTATTATAGCCTGTGCGCCCTCGATAATCTCGTGCAAGGCGGGGGTAACTATGTCATATGGGTTGACTTTCACGTTTTCCCGCTCCAAAATCTCGCCAACCGTCTCGCCCGCAAAGGCCTCGGTGAAAAAGCTGACGCCGTCCGCCGAGATTCTGACCGAGTGCGACCGTGTAATCGAAAGGGCGGCGGAACTTTTAGAATTATTGCCCCCGTCAAGATTGCCGTAACTGTAAAAGTCCATCCCGCTCAAAGTTATGCCCTGCTCACTTAAAATCCCCTCGGGCGTGGTCTGCATGGTGAAGACCCGATAGGTGTTGCTGCCGTCGGTGATAACTACCTCATTGCGGAAATAGAGCGCGCCCGTCATCAAAAATATTGCCACACCGGTAATAAATATAGACAGGAGCGAAATTGCGGTGCGATGCTGCAAGATGTTCCTTACTTTTCCTATCCTTTCGCCGCTCTTAGCCACCAGCGCGTTTGTATAATGAAGCAAAAAATCATCCTCCTTATATTAATCGTAATGTGCTTTGTAAT
Organism: Oscillospiraceae bacterium; assembly: GCA_009777155.1. Classification (GTDB taxonomy): domain Bacteria; phylum Bacillota; class Clostridia; order Oscillospirales; family Ruminococcaceae; genus Ruminiclostridium_E. Next base: position 13,641 of record WRMK01000008.1, on the reverse strand, counting down.
CGGGAATACCTGTGACCCGCTTGTGTATTGAAAGCACAAGCCCCACAAGATTTTCCATTGCTTTTTTATTATACCGCACTTTTTTGTGTATGTCAAATATAACAAAGAGGCGAATTTTGTGCAACATGCACAAAATTCGCCCTATCAGATTTTGTAACCGCTTTGTAACCTTTGTCAAAATTTGGGAGTTTTAGCGGAATGTCGAAAGTTTTTGGTTGAAATGACTAAGTCGTTTTTGTTATAGTATACAATCTTAGCACCGGGGAAAAGTTTGCAGATTTTGGCATAAATTATACGCTGTGTCTATTTAGCCAACGCCAACCTCTCGCTCAAATTCGTAATCAGCTCGGCGAGTTCGCTCCGCGAGTACTGCCCGTCCGCGCCTGCCGAGTCGCCCCTGCCGCGCATATTCTCGTGAATCAGCGACGAGAACATGTAGACCGGTATTTCCGAAAGCTCTTTATCGGCTTTAATCATCTTTGTGAGGGTATGGCCGTCCATTTGCGGCATTTCGATGTCGCTGATGACCGCGCCGATTTCGGCGATTTGCGGCGTGCCTTTCTTGGACTTGATGAAACTCCACGCATCCGCGCCGTTGTAGTAGACGTGAATGTTCTTGAATCCCACCGTCTTGAGTGCCTCGACCAACGCCTTGCACAAGAACGGGCTGTCCTCGGCGATGATGAGGTGTTTCGCGAAATCGGTCCCTTCCGACACCTCGATTGTGGACAAATCCGCGCCCTCGTTGTCGGGGTTAAGGTTCAAGTCGCAGATGATTTTCTCAAAGTCGAGAATCATGATAATCTTGTTGTCGTCCTCGATTTTCGCCATACCGGTGGTAATACTGTCGGTGTTGTCCTTGCTGACCGACGGCGGCTTTTCAATCGTAGACCAGCTGAGTTTCTTAATCCCGATAACGGTGGAAACGTGAAAAGCCACGACAAACTGCTCAAAGTCGCAGACAATCAACAGCCCGTTCCCGTGTTCCTCGTCCTTAATCGGTCTGCCCAAAACCACATGCAGGTCTATGACCGTGACTAATTTGTCGCGATGTGTGAAGACACCTTCGAGTGAGCCGGGCGAGTTCGGTATGGGCGTAAGCTCGGTAAACCTGATAATCTCGCTGACTTTGGCGATGTTTATCCCGAAATACTCGTCCCCCACCAAAAATTCAAGCAACCCGAGTTCGTCCGTAGAGGCGTCAAAAATGATTTCATTTTCCATATTGTCTGCGTTCCTTTCGTACTATTTGAGTGATAAAACGATAGTTCACCTTTCATTATACTATATATTTTTTGTAAATGCAAGGTTTTAGGAAAAATAATTTTGGGGTGGGGGGTAATGCACAAAACATCACCGGTATAAAAACCCCCAACCCGCAAACACTAACAAAAAACAAGGGGACACACCATGCTTTCCACCCAAATAAAACAAACCCTATCCCACTCCACCGACATAATCTTCACAGACCTAATAATAGGCGCAGATAGCCTTGCCGCCAAAAACGACCCCAGCACCCGCAAATTCCCGGCGGTGTTCGTGGGGGTTGACGGCTTGGTGAATCTGCGGGCGGTCGGGACTGAGATTTTAGAGCCGCTGTCACGCGGGGATTTCAGCAGTGCCGCCACCGCAACCGAAGCCGCCGAGCTGATTATGACGGGCGGGGTCTGGTTTGCGGCACGTGAGATTAACACCGCCGTGTCTGAAATAGTCGAGAAGATTTTGTCGGGGGACGGCGCGCTGATTATCGGGGACAAAGCAATCATCTTCGATGCGAAAGGCTTCGACAAACGCGGCATAACCGAGCCGGGCAGTGAAAACGTCATCAAAGGCCCGAAAGACTCGTTTATAGAGGCACTGCGGACTAATACTGCGCTGATTCGGCGCAGGATTAATTCGCCGAACTTGCATATTGCATCACTGCAAATCGGTACGGAAATCAAGACAAACGCCGCCGTAGTCTACCTTAGTGGCACAGCCGAACCCGAAAAAGTCGCCGAAGTAACCAAACGGCTTGAAAGTATCACCGAAAAGGCCATAAAATCCACCGGCAGTATCGAGGATTGCCTCAAGGATAATCTGCTCTCGCCGTTCCCGCAAGTCATGTACACCGAACGCCCCGACAAGCTTTGTGCAAATATATGCGAGGGCAAAATCGGCGTGCTTGTAGACGGCTTTCCCGTTGCGTTTGTCGTGCCTGCGGTCTTCAATATGCTGTTTCAGTCGAGCGAGGATTACTCCCAGAATTATATTCACGGCTCGTACGTGCGGCTTTTGAGATACGCGGGCGGCTTCCTGTCGCTGATTGTCCCCGCGTTTTATGTCGCAATCACGACTTTCCACCACGAAATGCTCCCGACAAATCTCATGCTCGCCATTATCAAAAGCAAGCAATCGGTCTCGTTCAGTACCTTTTTGGAGGTCTTTTGGCTGCTCATCGCCTTTGAAATCCTCATCGAGGCGGGCATACGACTGCCCAAGTCGATTGGGCAAGCGGTGTCAATCATAGGCGGCTTGGTGGTCGGCGAGGCGGCGGTCTCGGCAAAGCTGATTTCCCCCGCAATCGTAGTCGTAATCGCAGTTACCGGCATATGCGGCTTCGTAGTCTCCAACAGCGACCTTGCCAACTCATTCAGGTTGACACGTGTCCTACTACTAATCGCGGCAGGCTTCGCCGGCCTATACGGCCTATCAATAGGCGTAATCTTCCTACTATACTACCTCTCATCTCAAACCACCCTCGGCGAACCGTTCATGCGGGGGTATAAGGACGGGAGGGCGGCGGTGAGGGATGGGTTGTTGCGATTACCCGAAACATGACGCGGTGTTATGTAGGGAACGGTTCATAACCGTTCCGTCCTATAAATCGCACGACTTCATAAACGGAACGGTTTCATCAACGGAACGGTTAAGAACCGTTCCCTACAATAAAATTTTCCCACAACAGAAAAACATCAACAATGTAGGGGCGGGTTTCCACGCCCGCCCGCGAACAACATCGTAATTAACGGTCGGGCATGGAAGCCCGACCCTACAGCAAAAATTTTCCCACAACAGAAAAATTTAACCATTTCTGCATTCTGCATTATCATTTCTGCATTAAACGCGGGAGGATTACCCCAATGAAACGAACCCTACTAACCGCCATAATAACCCTCACAATCATCGCCATAGCCAACCGCGAACGCAATTTGCCCCGCATGACCGAAATCACCCTTGCCGAGCCTGTTTTTGCAATCGGGATTGACAGTGGCGGCGGCGATTCTGTGATTATGTCGTTGATTTATGAGAGAATTGAGGATGCTGATAGTGGTGAAAACGGCGGTGCGAAATTGGTCGAGAGTGCGGAGGATTCATCGGCGGCGGCGGCTTTTGAGGCGTTGAAACGGAAATTCTCGCGTGAAATCGCCGTTTCCACTGCCGATTATTTCCTAATCGGCGAGGCCGCCGCCCGCGAAAACCTCCGCAAATACACCGATTACCTTTCCCGCAACAACAACTTGAAACTCACCGCATCGATTTTTATAGTGCGTGGGAGTGCAAAACAAGCCGCGGAAATTCTCACCGAGACAAAATCGCTTGATATTCTGCGTAATTTCGGGCAAAATTCGGGGGTGAACGGCTACTCCGCGCCGATGTTTTTTTACGAGACATTAAGTAAATTGGAGCATGACATAACCCCATGTGCCTTTGCCGTACCCGCGCTTGAGATTGTCGGGGGAGAAGTAGTCGTGAACGGCTACGCGATTATATCCGATGGGCAATTAGTCGGTTTTTTGGACAACGAGATTTCGCGGGGGTATAATATAATCCGAGGCCACCCTGTTTATTCGGTGGTCGAGATTGCACAAAAGGGGATTGCGGTGCGGTTGGAGTCGGCAAGGTGCAAGGTGCAGTTTAATTTTGCGGGCGACGAATTAGCTGAAATAATCGTGCGGGTCAACCTGCGAATTTCCTCAATTGACCGCGGCACTCACGCCAAAGAAGACCTCAACACGCCCGAAAGTATCGCCGAAATCGAGCGAATCGCGGAGCAGGTGATACTAAGCGAGCTCCGCGCCGTCATCGCCGCATCTAAGCTCCACGACTGCGATTTCCTCAACCTCGGCGATGTTCTGCGCCTAAAACACCCCTACAAATGGGAGCAATTGAAAGATAACTGGCAGGAAATCTACGCCGAAACGCCTGTGAGAATCGTGGTTGATTCGAGACTCACAAAACCGTGACGAACAATTGACAATTGACAATGGACAATGGACGACGAACAATTGACAATTGAAAATGGACAATGGACAATTATGCAAGACCTTATAAGCGATTGCGAAATTCACGGACGCGCAATGCGCGCCCCTACATTTCATGATACATCTACCCATTGTAGGGGCGGGCATTGCCCGTCCGCAAATAACCTTAACAAGCGAGGAAAATTCATGCTACTGTTTGCAATAGTAACCGCAATCCTGATTACAAGCGACATCATCGAATTTTGCACACGAAAAACCCCCGCACCCCGGCGGGATTACGTGGTTTATTTTGCGTTGATGGGGGTGGTGGTTGGCGGGTATGTCTGTGGTGCGGTGTTGGCACCGTAGGGGCGGGCGTTGCCCGCCCGCAAATTCACCACAACCGCGAAAACCCACGGCAACGCCGAAAACCCGCACAACCGTGTAAACCCACAAACAAAAACCCCACAAAAAAAGGTAACCCAAATGCAAAACAAAAAAATCACCACCAACCAAGCCCTCACCCTATTCCTATTAGCCTCATTCTCCCCCCTAATCAGCCTTGTCGCGGTGCTGACCGCACGTTACGGCGGGCGGGCGGGCTGGGTGGCGGCGTTTATTTCATGCGGGGTGTTTTGCGGGTTTGCGATACTTGCGGGGCAGTGTTTCAGGCGCAATCGTGCAAAGGATTTGTATGAAATTTTCCAAGGCCGCAAAAGCCGCCCTGCCAAGTATACCGCGAAAATAATCGCCCTGCTCTACATGGCATGGCTTCTCGCGCTCGCGGGATATTATCTGCGCGCCTTCTCGGAGCGGTTCGCGGGGGCAATCATGCCGGGCGTGCCTGCGGAGTTCTTCGCAATCAGCCTTTTGGCACTGATTTATGTAATAATCGGCGGGAAATTGCAGGCGTTTGCAATCATGAGCGAGAAGTTTTTTTATGTGGTTTTGGTTGCAATTGCGATAATTTTCCTCGTTCAGCTCCCGAAAATCAGCCCCGAAAACTTCCTCCCCGTGACCATACACGACAGCCCCGCCATACTCAAAGCCGCCCTGCCCTCGCTTGCGGTCTTCGCCTATTTCACACCGCTGTTGTTTCTAATGGGCGATGTTGCCGATAACGAGCGGGAAAATTTCCGCAAGTTCAAAAAAGGCGGCCTCTACGCCGCAGTGGTGCTTTTAATTGCAAGCCTGATGATTTTCGCGGTCACAGTCGGGGTTTTCGGGAGCGGCTTCATTCAAAAAACCCCGCAACCGTTTCTGACGTCGGTCAAAACCGTCGGCGTGCTCGACTCGCTCGAGCGGCTCGAATCGCTGTTCCTGCTGCTCTGGGTCGTGACCGACTTGGCGTTGATTGTGATGCTGATGTACGCGTTCCTGAAACTCGCGGGATATTTCTGCGGGGACTTTGACAAAACAATCGTCTTCAAAACCCCGCTGATTCTTGGGGTCTACGTCTTAGCGACAAGTCTCGAGTGCGGCACGCACGAGGCCGAACGGCTGTTCGAGCGGGTCGGCGTGCCGTTGAATGTCTTTATGGGGTTTGTGTTGCCGCTAATTGGAATGAGTGTGTGGTGTTTTAGGGGGCGGGTGAAAAAGTTTTAAGGGGGTGTTGATTTTGTGGGTGCAATGTGGTATCATGTATGTAGGGGCGCGCAGTGCGCGTCCGCAAATCCGCACAAACACGGCGCGGTGTTTTGTAGGGAACGGTTCGTAACCGTTCCGCATGTTTCCGCAAACCTATAAAACGGAACGGTTAAGAACCGTTCCCTACAATAAATTTTCCCACAACAGAAAATACCCCGCGTAGGGACGACCGCCCCCGGTCGTCCGCAAATTCACCACAACCGCCGATAACCCACGGACGACCATGTAAATTCACGGGCGAACACAGTTCGCCCCTACGTTGAAAAAGAATACGAACAACAGAAAAATTCACGGACGACCGGGGGCGGTCGTCCCTACAGCAAAAATTTTCATGCCGTTAATAATTATCAATGTGGTAGGGGCGAACTGTGTTCGCCCGCAAATCCGCACGCCTGCCAAGAGGAGAACAACGATGCAAAAACATGAAAACCCCCGCAAATCCCTTGAAGAAATCCTTTATGAACGCGGTTGGGACGGAACAACCCCCGAATTAACCGAAGAAGACAGGCTATGGCTTAATATGCCGGCAGTTGGGGACGAAATAGAATGGTAGCAATCACCCCACCACCCGCCTTAAAATCCCCTTAATCAACGGATACCCCGCCGACAAAACCAACACCGTCACCACCTGTGAAAAATCAAGCGGCGCGGTCCTAAACACAGGCGACAGCACCCCCGACAACATCACGCAAAGTATAATCCCGAGCGAAATCAGCACCGCCCAAATCAGCTTCAAGTTATTGCCGTAATCCGCGCTGAACAGGCCCTTCTCGCTGTTCTTGCACTCGAAGACGAAGATTAACTGCGACAGCCCGAGTGTCGCTAACGCGGCAGTCCTTGCCGCCGAGAGGTCGCCGCCGATTAGTGAATTGCCGTTGAAAACGCCGCCTTGCAAGACGATATGAAAGGTCAACAGTGTAAAAAAGCCGATGCCTAAACCCCGAAACAAGATTTTCCACAACAGCCGCCCCGCAAAAATGCTCTCGGTGCTTTTGCGCGGGGGTTTTTTCATTATATCATCGTCGGGCGGCTCCATGCCGAGGGCGATTGCGGGGAGGCCGTCTGTAACGAGGTTAATCAGCAGTATCTGAATCGGCAACAGCGCGACAGGCATACCGAGCAGTAACGCAAAAAGCATGGTGATAATCTCGCCGATGTTGCAGGACAGCATGTATCGCACGAATTTGCGTATATTATTATAAATAGTGCGGCCCTGCTCGACCGCGCTGACTAATGTCGCGAAATTGTCGTCGAGCAGTACGATTTGTGCCGATTCTTTGGTTACGTCGGTACCTGTAATGCCCATTGCCGCGCCGATTGAGGCTTCCTTGACGGCGGGCGCGTCGTTAACGCCGTCGCCCGTCATTGCGACTACAAGGCCCTCGGCTTTGAGTTTGCGGACTAAGGTCAACTTATCGGTCGGGGTCATGCGGGCGTGCACTTCGTCAATTCCGGCTTGTCGCGCAATCTCCAAGGCGGTATTCTTGTGGTCGCCCGTGAGCATTACCACGCGAATCCCTGCCGCCCTGCATTTTTTGACTGCACTGCGGACTTCGGGGCGGAGCGGGTCTTGCAAGCCTTGTAACCCCAAGAAAACATACTCGGAAGTCTCGCTTGGCTTATACGCAAACGCCAACACTCGCAATGCCTTTGCGGTCATGCGGTCAACGGCAGTCGCGATTTCGCCGCGTTGCTTGCTGTTCAGGTTGCACTTTTGTAAAACCGCATCGGGTGCGCCTTTCATGAAGTCGAGAGTCCGCCCGCCGCCGTCTTTCACAGTCACCGCCATATACCGCACGGCATTGTCGAAGGGCAGTTCGGACACCCGCGTGTAACCCGTTGTAGAAACTCCCGCCTTTTCGGATGCGGCTAACAGCGCGGTCTCGGTCGGGTCGCCTATTAGACTGCCGTCGTTCTGCCGCAGTGCGTTGTTGCAGAGGGCGGCGCATAAATGCAATCGCGCAGAATCTCCTTGACCCTGCGTATAAATTTCGGTCACAGTCATCTTGTTCTGTGTCAACGTGCCTGTTTTGTCGGTGCAGATTACGTTTGTGCAACCGAGTGTCTCCACCGCGTGCAATTTATTGACAAGTGCTTTCTGCTTGTATATGCGCCGTACCGCCAACGCAAGCGAAATCGTCACAGTCGCGGGAAGGCCCTCCGGTATCGCCGCCACCGCAAGCGAGATTCCCGTAAGTACCATGTCGAACAGCGCGAACCCCCGCAAAATCCCCACAAGACTTACCAAAAAGCATATTGCAATGCAGGAAACGCCCATAATTTTGCCAAGCTCGGTGAGGCGTTTTTGCAGTGGGGTTCGCTCGGGTTCGATGTCGGACAACATGTCGGAAATTTTGCCCATTTCGGTGGATTTTCCGACCGCGAAAATCTCCGCGAACCCGTGACCTTTCGTGACACTTGTCCCCATGAAACACTCCGCGCCCGCCTTAGACTTCGCCACGCTCAAACTCTCGCCCGTCAGCATCGACTCATCGCACTCCAACGCCGACTGCTCCGTAACCCTGCAATCGGCGGGGATTCTCACACCCGCCTCAAGCCGTATCACATCGCCCTTGACCAGCTTTTCAGCCGCAAGTGTCACAAGCCTACCGTCCCTGTAGACACGCGCAGTAGGCGCGGCGATTTTCTTCAAGGCTTCAAGGGTTTTTTCAGTGCGGTATTCCTGATAAAACCCCAGACAAGCGTTGAGGATTACTATAATTATTATGATAATCGCGTCCCAAATTTCGCCCATAAGCAGGCTGAAACCCGTCGCCGCGAGCAGTATCAGCACCATCAAATCTTTGAACTGCCCTGCGAAGATTGCCAATCGCCCGGCTTTTTTGCTCTCGGCTAAGATATTCGGGCCGTCGCGTTCTAATATTTTTTCCGCTTGAATTGTAGAGAGACCTTTGTACAAGTTTTTCACCCCCGAAATAGCTTGTCTGATTATATGAATTTTCAGGGGGATTTAGAATTGACAAATGTTTGCGGGGGTGGTATAATGTAAGGGGGTGAGTTACATGATTAGACAATACGACCACGTCGTTCTGAAAACAGGCGAACACGCCGCCATTGTCGAAATATGGGAGCAGGGCGTCGCCTATGAAGCCGATGTCGAAACATCGCCGCATGATTACGAAACCCGCACAATAAACCACACCGATATTAAAAGCGTGTTTGTCGAAACACCTTTAGAGCGGGTGGTGTAATTTAAGGGAGCAAGTGAGTTACATGATTAGACAATACGACAAAATCAAAACCAAAGACGGCAAAATCGCAGTTATCGTCGAAGTTTTAGAGCCTCAAAAGGCCTTTATTGCCGATATTGAGGTTGCAGAAGATGATTTTACGACCGAGACTATATTTTATTCGGACATCATGAGTGTGTTTGTTGAGGTCGAAACGCCTTTAGAGCGGGTGGTGTAAATTTTTATGAACCCCCAAAAACCCCCTTGACAGGGGGTTTTTCCACGTTTTACAAGCCCTTGCAAAAAATTTTTTCAAAAAATTTTCAAAAACCCCTTGACAAATCAAAAACCACGAGTTATAATGTAACTGTATTAGTTCATATACTACAGATAACACAGTCAAGGAGGCAGGGTCTCCCTGCCCCGTGCAAGAAAACCCGCAGGGTTTGCGGAGTTAGATAGGGTCAAGGCGGCAGGGTCTCCCTGCCCCGCGAAGAAAACCCGCAAGGGTTTGCGGAGTATGTCAAGGAGGCAGGGTTCCCCTGCCCCGCGAAGCAAACCCGCAAGGGTTTGCGGAGTAAAAAGGAGGTGAAGCAAGCAATGTTCTCAATCAGCATCAAAGGCGGTCTGCCGATTTACGAGCAACTGAGTAACCGCATAACCGAGCTTATTTCCACGGGTATAATGGAAAAAGACGAAAAGCTCCCCGCCGTACGAGAGGTGGCGAAAGAGCTTGGCGTTAACCCCAACACGGTGCAAAAAGCATATCAGCTTTTGGAACAGCAAGGTTTGATTTACTCGGTGCCGGCGAAAGGCAGCTATGTAAACCCCGATGAAGACGGCGTAATCAGCCTGCGTAAACGCGCCATGACCGGCTTTTTGCAGTCGGCACGGTTCGCACTCGGCTGCGGAATAGAGCGCGACGCGCTTACAGAAGCAATTGCAACTATTTGATTTAGGAGGAAAAAATGATAAAGTTACAGAACGTAGTCAAAACTTTCGGCGACTTTGCCGCGCTCGATGGGATTGACTTAGAGATACCAAAAGGCAGTGCCTACGGGCTTATAGGCTCAAATGGCGCGGGTAAGTCCACGATTCTGCGAATACTTTCGGGGATTTACACTTTCGATTCGGGAACGGTCACAGTGGACGACCAAGTCGTCTTCGATAACCCCGCTATCAAGAGCAGAATCTTCTTCGTCAATGACGAAACGGTTCAATGGAATAATTATACCTTGAACGAAATGCGCGATATGTTCATGGTTTTCTACCCGAATTTCTCGGCTGAAAAATTCGACGAAATGCGTACCGCGCTCGGATTACCAATCGACAGACGGCTCTCGACATTCTCAAAAGGCATGAAGCGGCAAGCCTTTGCAATCTGCGGGATTTCCTGCCGCCCCGAATTTTTATACCTCGATGAAGCCTTCGACGGCTTAGACCCTACTATGAGAATTGTCGTCAAGAAAATGCTGGTGGATGCAATGTTGGACAATCAGATGACGGTTATAATTTCATCGCATAACCTGTTTGAAATCGACGAGTTTTGCGACAGGGCGGGGTTGTTACACAAAGGTAAAATCGTCTTCGACCGCGAACTTGACAGCTTGAAAAGCAACATTCAGAAAATCCAGACCGCGTTCGACAGGCAGTACGAGCGGGAGGATTTCGACGACATTGAAGTCCTGCACTTTGAGCGTAATCGCAGTGTCGTGTATATTATCGCAAAGGGCGAACCCGAAGACATTAAAACGAAAATCGCGGCGAAAAACCCCAAAATCTTGGACATTGTGCCGCTTAGTCTTGAGGAAATATTTATTTACGAATTGGAGGTGTTAGGGTATGATTTCAAGAATAACTAATATTAAGAACGATTTTCTGAAATACACCGCGTATCGGATTTACACCCAGAAAACACGCTTTATAATCCTGTGTGTGGCGGGGGCGTTGGGATTTCCGCTGTTTGGAGTTGCGGTGAGCGTGATGAGCGCGGCAGAACGCGCCATTGACTCCGGCATGGGTCAGGATAACCCCGCCATTCAAATCTTTTTCATGATTAGCTCGATACTGTTCGTGTTGTCTTGTGCGGTAATGGCGATAACTGCCTATTCGGGCGGGATAAACAACTACGACTATTTCAACAGGCGCGAACGTGTTGACCTCAATTTCTCACTGCCGGTCAAAGCCAAGCATAGATTCTGGGGTGACTTTGTCGCGGGGATACTGCCTGTTGCAGTCATTTACAGTTTCAGCGCGATTCTCGGCACTGTGATTATCTCAATAGGCACTCGGCATAGTTACGTTGTCAACCCGGGCGATTACACAACATCTATCGGCGTTTTTATCACCGCAATCATTGTCGGGTTGCTGTTCTTGATTGCGCTGTATATCATTTCGATTTTCTGTGCAACTTTGTGCGGGCGGGTCTATGATTCGTTTGTGTACCCTGTGCTGATTTGCATAATCATTCCGTCACTCATTGCGCTTGTCGGGGTCATGGTATTCAACGGGGCGTGGCAGGTTGACATTGTGTCGCAGTTGAGCACTGCATTATTTGCGACGTCGCCGTTTGGGTTCTTGGTAGGCGGCGGGGTTACTGTGGTCGGCGGGAACGCGCTCAACTGGACTGCGCCGATATATGACGAGACTACGACGATATTCACCGTCATTGCGGACACCGGGATATTCTTCAAGCCATCGGTGATGCTCCCGTTTGTGTTGATACACGGCGCGTTTCTCACAGCGGCCTACTGGTTTGCAAAGAGGCGCAAAGCCGAAAGCACCGGGCAAGCCTTTATTTCAAAAATAGCCTCGGAAATTTTGATTTCACTTGTGATGTTCTGCGTGGTGGCGGTTTTCGCCTATGCAATATCGCAAAATTCCGAACTGACGGGCGGGCTGTTGTTCGGCATGATTATCACCTCGGCAATATTATTCCTCTCGCTTGACGTGACGATTAAACGCCGCTTTACCAAGATGGGGTTGGCACTGTTGAGATACGCGATTATGATTGCGGTGTCGGGGGCGATTTCGGCGGCGATACTCGCGGCGAACGGCTTCGGTATCGGCGAATATGTCCCGCCGCTTGCCGACATTGAGAGCGTGAGCCTGTTTATCGACAGCACCTACGACCATGATGAATTAGGCATCTGGACACCCGACAGTTATTCATACTCGGAGCGTCAGCGGATTACTTTCACCGAGCCGCAGAATATCGAAGCACTGCGGAAGATTCACCTTGCAAGCAATTCGGCACGAGACAGGCATATGATAGGGGTTGCGAAGTACACCTATACCTTGAAAAGCGGTAGGATTGTCCAAAGGAACGTGTTGCTCTATGCAGATGAGGCTAATCTTACGCAAATTCTTGCAAGCAACGAGTACAAGCGGGGCAAGGTGAATTTGCAACGGGAAATACTCGCCTTGAGTGATTATTGCTCAATGTCGGTAACAATGAGCGACCTCACGGGTCAGACCGAGTTGTTTTCAAGCGACCGCAATTCTTTCATAGACACCGAAAGAATCTACGCGGCATTGATGCAGGACTATCTCGCCGAAACTTACGAGCAACGGTATTACACAACCGAAACGAACCTCGGGATTATCAATATATTCGGGCAGGTTTTTGAGGAGGTTCGTGTGAACCCGCATAGCGGAAGCCGTTCTGCAATGGGATTGGGCAATATTAGTACCCGCATGGTTGTGCGCCCGCACTTCACGAATCTAATCGCCGAGCTTGAGCGGCAAGGCTTGCAAATAACTTCCGACCCCGCCGATACCTTCACGGTATACAAGCACGAGTTGTACCTGAACAGGACACTAATTGGCTACAAGCATAATTGGTTTACGTGGTATAACGGCGACCTTCGCGAAGACAGGCAGGTCGTTTACACCGAGGAGACCGCGGCGTTGATTGCCGAGCTGTTCACGGTTGCACAACCCGCCTATATCGTCAACGGCGAGGGGTTCACGTTCAGTGTGTTCGGGTGTTTCTATGTAGTCCCGCCCCAGCACGAAGACGTCGCGAAACGGCTCTGGGACATGGCTTACGGCAATCCCGCACAGCCTGAATACTACTTCGACGGACGGCATTATTATGCGTTTGATTCGGTTGATGAATACGCTTATGGTGGGGATGATGATGTGGGGAGTGCGGAGATTCCGCAACCCGTAGTGCCGGAAATGCCGGAGCGGGCGGGGTTGGCGGCGTGATGGACAATTGACAATTGATAATTGACAATGGACAATTGCGTGGGGACACCGCACACGGTGTCCGCGTGAATGTGCAACCCTCGGACGCGATGTATCGCGGCTCTACGAAAAACCGCCCTTGGGGGGCGGTTTTTTGTAAAATTTTATGTAGGGGCGGGCAGTGCGCGCCCGCCTTTTTTGCGCGCAATATTATCAAACGGGCGAACGCAGTTCGCCCCTACGTGGTGCAATAATTTTCGCGTTGTTAATAATTATCAATGTGGTAGGGGGGAACTGTGTTCGCCCGGGGGTTTTTAGCGTTTGCGCGTATTCACGGGCGGGGCTTGGAAGGCCGCCCCCCCCAACAAATTTTGCCCACCAAAAAACCC
>WRMK01000007.1 GCA_009777155.1 Oscillospiraceae bacterium | reverse complement strand
TGCACTCAATGAGACCTCATATGCACAGGTAATTCGCCCTGCAAATCCATAAGCAATAAGCCTGCAAATTAGCACCATTGTACGCCGGACGGTCTCGACCGGCCAGCGTGCAATGTAGCCAGTCGCGGCGCATGAGCGACTGTGTTTTTGCTTACTTTTTGCACAAGCAAAAAGTAAGTGGGGGTTTGGGGGCAAAGCCCCCATTAAGGGACATGGGGTTTGGGGTTTATCCCCATTACAAGGGGGAGTGGGGCAACCCCCCACAACATATAAAAAAGAAAGGACAAACAAAACAATGGCAAAAAAACAATTCAAAGCCGAATCCAAACGCCTAATGGAGCTAATGATAAACTCCATCTACACCCACAAAGAAATCTTCCTGCGCGAATTAATTTCCAACGCCGCCGATGCGATGGACAAGCTTTATTTCAAGTCGATGAGCGAGAATTTGGGATTGTCACGTGCCGACTTCGAGATTTTTATTACCGCCGACAAAGAGGCGCGGACACTGAAAATTGCAGATAATGGCATAGGCATGACGCGTGAAGAATTAGAAAGCAATTTGGGCGTAATTGCACGCAGTGGCACTTTGCAGTTCGCCAAGGATAACGAGGAACAGCTTAAAGCCGATGACGACATGAGCGTAATCGGGCAGTTCGGCGTGGGGTTTTACTCGGCGTTCATGGTCGCGGCGAAAGTCGAGGTCAAGTCAAAAGCTTACGGGGCAGACGAGGCGTTTTTGTGGACTTCCTCAGGTGCGGACGGCTATACTATTGAGCCTTGCGAAAAAGATTCACACGGCACGGAAATCACGCTGTTCATCAAAGAAAATCTCGAGGCGGACGGCGAGAAAATTGAAAGCTATGACGATTACACAGCCGAGTTCAAAATCCGCAGTATCGTCACTAAATACTCCGATTATATCCGCTATCCGATTAAAATGGAGAGCGTGAAACGTGAATGGGACGAGGAGAAAAAGGAAAGCACCGAGAGCTTGGAAATCGCGACACTGAACAGCATGATTCCGATTTGGAAGAAGAATAAAACCGAGTTAAAGGACGAGGATTACAACGAGTTTTACAAGGGCAAATTCCATGACTTTAATGAGCCGATTGCACACATTCACTCCAAAACCGAAGGCACCGCGACCTACAATTCGCTCCTGTTTATACCCAAAAAACCGCCCTACGATTTCTACACTAAGGAATACGAAAAAGGCTTGCAATTGTACACAAACGGCGTGATGATTATGGACAAATGCAGTGAGCTTTTGCCCGATTACTTCAGCTTTGTCAAAGGCTTGGTTGACAGCGAGGACTTGTCGCTTAATATTTCACGCGAAATGCTCCAACACGACAGGCAATTGAAAATCATGGCGCGCAGTATCGAGCGCAGTATCAAAAACGAGCTTAAAAAAATGCTGACAAATTCGCGGGAAACTTACGAGGAATTTTGGGATGCGTTCGGGGTACAATTGAAATTCGGCATATATAACACATTCGGTTCTGCCAAAGAGGGCTTGCAGGATTTGCTGATGTTCCGTAGCTCCAATGACGAAAAACTTACAACTCTCGATGAGTATGTAACACGTATGCGTGAGGGGCAGGACTGCATTTATTTTGCAAGCGGCGAGAGCGTAGCGCGAATTGCGGCATTACCGCAGGTCGAGGCGGTGAAAGACAAAGGCTTTGAAATCCTGTACCTAACCGAAAACGTCGATGAATTTTGCCTGCAAATGTTGGTGAATTACAACGAAAAGCAATTCATGTCGGTACAAAGCGCGGACTTAGAGCTTGAGACCGAGGAAGAAAAGGCCGAGCTCAAAAAGAAAAACACCGACAGCAAAGAATTATTTGATATAATGAAAGAGGCGTTATCCGAAAAGGTACAAGACGTGCGCTTCTCCCAAAAACTCAAAACCCACCCGGTATGTATTTCCGGCGCAGGGGCGTTGTCGGTGGAAATGGAAAAGGTCTTGTCGCAAATGCCGGGCGCAGATTCAAACAAGGCAAAGGCCGACAAAATCCTTGAAATCAACGCAACTCACCCCATATGCGACAAATTGCAATTCCTCTACGACAACGACCAAGAAAAACTCAAAACCTACGCAGATATTTTGTACAGTCAAGCGTTGCTGATTGAGGGGATTAGTTTGGAGAATCCTGCGGATTTTGTGGGGAAGATTACGGAATTGATTGTGTGAATCCGCGGAAACATGGCGCGGTGTTGTGTAGGGGCGCGCATTGCGCGCCCGCAAAATCCACGGAAACATCGACCGTAGGGGCGCGCATTGCGCGTCCGCAAAACCGCACAACCACGGTATTTCCTGTTGTTGGAAAGTTTTGGTGGCATTTTAATGCTGGGAACGGTTCGTAACCGTTCCGTTGATGAAACCGTGCAAATTTGCACAAATTTACAAAATCGCAGAGACCTTGCGGAACGGTTATGAACCGTTCCCTACAATTCCGTTTATAAGGTCGTGCAAACTTGCGGAACGGTTATGAACCGTTCCCTACAATTCCGTTTATAAGGTCGTGCGAACTTGCGGAACGGTTAAGAACCGTTCCCCGCATTAAAATGCCAATAAAATTTTCCACAACAGAAAACGCCGCCCACAAGGCATAAAATTACGGACGCGCAATGCGCGCCCCTACAGGAAAAATTTTCAACCACAGAAAAATATTATGCAACGTAGGGGCGAACTCCGTTCGCCCGTACCCCCCAAAAGAAAGTTAAAACCTATGATTATCAACACCCTCTTAGCCCTATTCGGCTTCATAGTCCTAATCAAATGCGCTGATTTTTTCGTAGACGGCGCGGTGTCTTTTGCGCGGAATTTGAAAATCCCGTCCGCCGTAATCGGGCTTACAATCGTCTCATTCGGCACGAGTGCGCCCGAACTCGCGATTGCGTTCCGCTCGCATTTGAGTGGCAATCCCGATATGGTAATCGGCGGCGCGGTCGGCAGCAACATCGCAAACATTCTGCTAATCCTCGGCACAACCGCGCTGTTTTACCCCTTCAAAATCGACAGCGCAATCATCAAAAAAGAGTTACCGCTGCTGTTCCTAATCACGGTAGCCTTTGCGGTAATCTTCTTCGATAATATCTTCGATGTCCAAGCCGTGAATACCCTCACCCGCGCAGACGGCGTTGTGTTACTGCTGTTCTTCTCGATTTTCGGGTATTACATGGCGCGGATTATTTCAAACGGTGGTGATAAAAATAGCGTTGACAAAGCCGCTTCGGATAAGCCGAGATTCAAAGTCCCGATGTCGGTGATAATGTTGGTGCTGGGCCTTGGCGGGGTCATACTCGGCAGTGAATTAGTCGTGTCAAACGTGACGGCGTTGGCGGAAAAAATCGGCATAAGCCAGAAGATTATTTCGGTGACTGTAATTGCCATCGGCACATCTCTCCCCGAACTCGTGACGACTTTCGTTGCCGCCAAAAAAGGCGAAACAGGCATAGCCGTGGGGAATATTATCGGCAGTAATATTTTTAATATCTGCATAGTGTTGGGCCTACCGGTGCTGATTTTGGGCGATGTTGCAACGGCGGCGTTCAGCTATGTCGATGTGGCGTTCATGTTGTTTGCGGTGCTACTGCTCTGGGTCTTCTCGGCCACCGAAAAGAAAATACGCCGCTCGGAAGCGGCAGTACTGCTCGCGGCATATTGCGGGTATGGGGTGGTAATGTTTGTAACTTGAGTATACTATTATAATAAAGGAGAGCAATATGCCACTAATATCATCATTCTACGGTGTACTAATTTATATCTACAACGAGAAAAATTCCAAACATCACAAGCCGCACTTTCATGCAAAGTACGCGGAGTTTAAGGCTGTTTATGATTTTGAGGGCAACTGTATACAGGGCAGTCTCCCGAACAAGCAAAGCAAGCTTGTCGAGGCGTGGATTGCGATTCATGAGGACGAGTTAAATGCGGCGTGGACAGCGTGGCAAGACAGCAACGAAATAGTTAAGATAGACGGTTTGAGGTGATTTTATGGAATGTTCCCCAACAGCCACCGCAGTAACCCCGCAAGACGACTACACCCTGCTCGTCACCTTCGACAACAACGAAAAACGCCTGTTCGACGTCAAGCCCTACTTGGATTTCAAGGCCTACAGGGAGCTGAAAACCCCCGCCCTGTTCAACACCGTCAAACCCGCAGGCCTAAGCATCGAGTGGCTCCACGGCCAAGACATATGCCCCGACGAATTATATTACAACAGTGTTGCAATATAGACAAATTAGCGGAAAGGCGCAACCTTTCCGCTATTTGTGTAGTGTTATGTTTAATGCAGAAATAATAATGCAGAATGCAGAAATAAATAAAATTACAAGGCGCAATTCCGACGGCAAGCCACATAGAAATTAAATTATTTCTGCATTCTGCATTCTGCATTCTGCATTACCTAAGCCGCTTCAAAACCCACTCATAAACCGCAAACCTAACCTCAACCTTCCCGCCCTGCTCAATCAGCCGACTTGCTTCGGGTGTGAAATACGGCTCTTTTGCCGCCTTGGAATTACCCGCGCCTGCTCCGCTACCCGTCCCCGCAACCGCGGGCAGACACAGCGGCGGGAACGCCACGCACCACCAGTTGTCCCCTGCGCCGTCCCCGATTACCACACGCATGGCGTAATACTCGCCCGCAGGCATTGTCAGGTTCTCGTAGACCCGCGTGCCGAACCACGCAGTCTCAAGCGAGACCGTAACAGGATAGTCAAACCCTGCCGACTTGACGAACCGGGCGGCAAGCTGTTCGATTTCGGGTAGGTTACTTTCGGCGAGTTCTTTGGCTTGCTCAAGATTCGCCGCCCCATCGAGCGCAATCGCCAACTCGTCAAGCAGGTAATCCCGCAGGTCATACTTCAACGCAAGGTCATGCTCGTTGTTCGAGTGCGGCAGAATATGCAGGCGCAAGACCTCGCCCCTCACGGCGTCACATTCCTCGGCAAACCCCGCAAACGCCGACAGTATCAGCACAGCCGCCGCGCCGATTAGCATAGATATTGTAAGTACATCGCAAGTTCGCAATTTAGATAAAATTTTCATGGTAAATTTGTCCTTTCCTATATGGGTTTTGATTGTACATAATAATTATTGACGAGTTTTTACAGCTTTAATCGGTGCATAGCTTGACAAATATTAGATTTTATTGTAAAATAATACCATAAGAAGTACTCAATCGGTTATATAACACCAAAAACTTTCACAAAATTGAAACTTTTTCGCAAAAAACCCGTACTACATATATAGACGGGGCATGAGATGAGGTGAGCCCTTGAACGACGTCCGTGACATTGTGGACATAAACGAGTATTTTAACGCGGTCTACGGCGAGACGCTCGGCGCGGTCTCGCGCTATGTAATCAGCAAATGCGGGAACATTCTCGATAGCGAGGATATTCTGCAAAATATTTACGCACGGTTTTTTGCGCGAATCAAGAAAAAGGGCCACACCGACATCGAAAGCCCCGAAGCCTTCCTTATAAATATCGCCAAGTTCGAGTGCAGGAATTACTTCGGCGGGCTTAAAAAACGCAGTAAAACCTCCTCATTCGCCGACTATACAGAAGAACAAATGGTGGAAATCGAAGCCGAAATGGCACGGAGCGAACGTAATCTCGAAGACGTCCTCTGCAATGAATTACTCGCCAAACAAATTTTCGACGACATAGCCAATGATGACGCTCTAACAGGCAAAATTTTCTACATGCACTTTGTACTCGACATGAAATTAGACCAAATCGCCGACCACCTCGACCTGAACCTGTCAAACGTCAAGAACCGACTTTACAGGACTATCGAGCGGCAGAAAAAGAAATTCAACCTATAATATATACACTACCCCATGTAGGGGCGGGCATTGCCCGTCCGCACTGAAAAACCCCCCCAAAAACTACCAAGAAAGGAGCGCGTAAAGGCATGAACAAACACGACTTCTACAAAGAAATAATGTCCCGCTACACATTCGATGAAGACAAAATCCTCAAAAACGCAAAGCGCGCATCCTCGGTATCGTTTTTGGCGCGCAGCTCTAAATGGCTCCCGCTGACTACGGCGGCGGCTGTGTTCGTGGCGGTTTTCGGGGTATACATGCTGTTCGGCACATACTTCATGAACAATGGCGGCGACGATTTAATCAGCGGCTCGGGTGCGAGTGTCGAAGACCGTCTCAGCAACTTAGAGCAGTTGTGGACTGCAATAAACAACGACGATTTCAACGCCCAAAACCGTACCCTGTACCTTTCTTTTGAGGCACCGCTGACCTATTCTCAATTGGACAACATTCTTCAAGCCGCCGACCCCGATGATTCAAGCGGCTTGTATATAAACGCCTTGTGGAATGGCGGGTTTGTCCCCGCCGATACTGCAAAAGGCGACACTGCGGCGGTTTACACCGGCGCGAAAATCAACGCCCACGCCACCCGCGATTTGATTATCGCGCTTTCGGCGAGAGCGGAATTTTCGGCGGTAGAACTTGACGATGTTACCAACGATGATAATTTTTCACCGATTGTAAAAACCCCGCCGATACAGGTCACGCCGACCCCTGTAGACCCGCCTGTTGAGCCTGTTGAGCCGATTACGCCGACCCCAACCCCGATAGACACCCCGCCCGAAACAGAACCGACTACTCTTGAGCAACCGCCGAGTGGCGAGGAAGAACTTGAACCTACAGAAGAACCTATAGAAGAACCTTTAGACGAACCGGTAGTAGACCCCGAACCGGAAGAAGAACCGGAAGTAGTCGAAGAACCCGACCCCGAAGAAGAAACTGAAGTAGACCCCGAACCCGACCCGACCGAAAACCTCACAATCGAGGTGGAACTCGAGGGCGCGTTGAGCGTGAATTTCCTCAGCGACAACAGGTTCTTGGTGTTGGCGGAAGACGGAATTTATATCTACGAAATAAACCCGACGACCCGCCAAGTCTCGAACAAGAGCGCGTTCAAGAACGAGAACGTCGCCTACCCGACGATTATTTACACCGACGCCGCAAGCGGTTCGCGTGTGATAAAAATCGCAAACACCGAGATGTTTATAGCCTGCGGAACGACCGGAAAATTGCACAGAATTGACATAAGCAGGTTCGCGAACAGTGTCATCACGGACGTCATCTACAGCAACGGAATGTTGGTTGTGGCGACCGAAAATGCAGGGCAGTACGCGATTCATACGGCGCGCGAATTGGACGGCTGGGGCTTCTTCAAAATCATCGAAAGCGGCTATCGCTTGGTGCCTGTGAGCCTTTCCGACAAAGAGTTAATCTACGCCGAATCGTCGTCGAGTTTGGGCTATATGTTCAGATACGTCTTCGCGGAGTACGAGAGCCACGAAATAGATTTAAGCCGCTTTGACGTGCGGGTCAGCCACGGCGTAAGCTTCAAGCGCGACGGCCGCGGGCAGTACACGATAATCACCACAAATATCGGCGATATGGTTTGGTGCCACGAAACAAACGCGCTCATCAGAGACACCAACACACCGCGAACGGTATTCTCAAACACCTACAGGCTTCTCGAAATATCGCCCGAGAAGATTATTATCAAAATCATCTCATGATTTTTTGGTTTTCATGGTTAAATTAAGATGAAAAGTGCCGAATAAAACGGCGACCCGCAGGATTTCCTGCGGGTTTTCGCGTGTTGGGGGGCTAAGGGGGCGGCGCACACGCCGTCTACACCAACGGGCGAACGCAGTTCGCCCCTACGTTGAAAAAAATTACGGGCGACAGGAAAATTCACGCAACCGCGGAAAATTTGCGGACGCGCAATGCGCGCCCCTACAAAACATCATCGCCCGAAAATCCCCCGAAACGTGGCGCGGAACCGCCAATGCTTATCATCTGACTAATTCAAAACTCGTAAAAATCCACTTATCCCCTATTTTCTCATACACCATATCATGGACGGTATGTCCGATGACGGTGGGGTTCGGGTATTCGGCGTCGGTGTCCTCGACAGTCACGCGGTAAATAATTTTCAGTTCATTGTCCTTAATAATTTCATAAGTTTCCTCGCCTTTTGTTATGTCTGAGCCGCGCGCGCCGTCGGTAGTGTGCAGTTCTCCGCCTTGGTCAAAATACTGGTCGCGGGACAAGAGTTCTTCAACAAATTCATCTGTGAACAGGGTTTGCAGATAGTTTTCCAAATCGGCAAGGGTTTTGATTGTCGGGTGGTTTACTTTAGGGCCGCGCTCCGACTCGCCACCGTCGTATGTAAACAATCCGCTTTCAACATTAAAATCGTAGTCTACGGCGGGCATAGAGCTCATGTAAAACCAACCCAATGCCTCACGTGCCGAATTATACGCTTCGGCGATTTCCGCATCGCTCGGCATTATATCATTGCCGTCTGATGGATTTTCGTCGCCGTCCGATATATTTTCGCCGCCGTTCGACGGGTTCTCGCTTGAGGGTTGGTCGTTGTTCGCGGGGGCGGGGTTGTTGCCACAGGCGGCAAGGGTAAGTACCATTACTAATGCAAGAGATAATGCTAAGACTTTCTTCATTTAGAGTTCCTCCGAAAATTAAATTTCAATACCCGCGTTGCCACCGAACGCAGATAATGTTTCCAATGTATCATAACAAATAAAATCCTTTTTGTCAATACTTTTCTATAATTTCCCGAACCCGAGCGTTCTGAAAATTCGCACGGTGTTGCAATCCACGCAATCCCCGAAAATCCGCACGGCGTTGCAACCCACGCAATCCCCGCAATCATCGAAAGTCCGCACGGCATTGCACAACGGGCGAACGCAGTTCGCCCCTACGTTGAAAAAATTACGGGCAACAGGAAAATTCACGCAATCGCAGAAAACCCACGGACGCGCAATGCGCGCCCCTACAAAATATCAGCACCCGAAAATCCCCCGAAACATT
The DNA here is from genome assembly GCA_009777155.1 of Oscillospiraceae bacterium. GTDB lineage: Bacteria > Bacillota > Clostridia > Oscillospirales > Ruminococcaceae > Ruminiclostridium_E. Next base: position 20,295 of record WRMK01000007.1, on the reverse strand, counting down.
GCGCGGGGTTTTGTAGGGAACGGTTCGTAACCGTTCCGAAAGTCCGCACGGCGTTGTAAACGGAACGGTTACGAACCGTTCCCTACAATAAAATTTACAGACGGCAGGAAAATTCGCGACACGGCGTTGCTACCCACGGGCGGGCAATGCCCGCCCCTACAAACAGCAAAAATTATCAACTACATGAAAATATCCCAGAACGTAGGGGCGAACTGCGTTCGCCCGCCCCCCCGACGGGGAGCGGCGGCGTTGCCGCCCGCAATCCCGCGCCGGGTCGCGTAGGGACGACCGCCCCCGGTCGTCCGCAAAATCCCCACAAGCGGGGGGCGTGCGCCCCGCCCAAACCCCAACAAGCGCGGTGTCGCGTAGGGACGACCGCCCCCGGTCGTCCGAAAACCCCCACAAGCGGGGGTATGGGGGCAAAGCCCCCGTTTTCCACCACCTCCCCCATTTCACAATATAAAGCGCGGGTTATTATTATGCACTTTTCTAACACTTTCAACAGAATTTTCCACCGAAAAAACAGTTAGGCGGGATAATTAGGGGCAAAACTATCGGTTTTCCACAGTTTTTATGTTGAAAACCTGTTGAAAACCCTTAATTTTATTATAATACGCTCTGTAAAGTGCGGTATATCCCGTGAGTATAAATTGCGCGGTAATATACCGTGTGTTAAAGGGTTTGGCAATCGGTTTTTTTGTCGAACTTTTGAACATTGTTAAAAAGTAACAGAGGGATTTTTGTTAAATAAACTCAAAGTAGTTTGTATTTATAACTAATTTAATTTGACACTAAAACTAAGGCGGCCTTCGGCAAAGATGAAAATCTGTGCAATAATGCGCTTTTTAACACTTTCAACGGATTTTTCAACAAAAAATATTGTCGAATTTCGCCCACTCATAAGTTTTCAACATTTTCAACAGGAAAACCCGTTGAAAACTCGTATAAACCCCAAAAGCTTAACCAATAATACAATGGGTTATAGATGCTTGAAAACCCGCGGGCGAACGGAGTTCGCCCCTACATAGCAAAATTTTTGGGAGTTATGCGAATAATAATGTAGGTGCGATTGTAAAATTAAAACCATTTCTGCATTCTGCATTATTATTTCTGCATTACTAATGGGAGGAACATCATGGTGAGGGGCGTCAACAAGCTTATAATAGAGGTCAGCAACCCCGAGAGCGACTATTTCGAGCGGGCGATTTTTTTCGTCAAGCCGAATAAATCGGGCGCGGAATCGCCGTCAACCGCAGACATCCACCGCAACGCCCGCGAAATCATGAACAGCGCGGCGAAAGCCCCGCTCAAAAGCGGCGGGAAACTCAACGCGGCAATAATCGCGGGGTGGGCGGCGGCGGCACTGCTCGGCGGGTTGGCGGCGACCGGAATCATGGTGTTTTTGATGTAGGAACTCAAAAATATTTGTTGCAATTTTTGGATATATATGCTACAATAACTTAAAGGAGGTGTAACAGATGAAAAAACTCATTTGTCTCATACTGACAGCGGCATTATTAATTAGCATGACAAGCACAACAGCCTTTGCGGGCGGACACGGCAGGCGGAATAATTCAATCGGTTGCGGAAACCAAAGCACCGCACCAACCGCGCAATTCTGCACACTCGACAACTGCAAACTAACCGCGGCACACCGCCACAACGGCACGCGGTACGACAGCAGGGTCTGCGCGCTCTACCAAAACGACTACGAAATCTGCGCCGAGGACGGTTGTGAAGCCGTGGGCGTCCACGAACACGACGGCGAGTTTTACCGCTGCTCGTCCTGCAATTTCAAAAACGGCGGTTGCGGAAGCTTCAAATTAAGAAAACATTGCAGATAATCTGCACAAAAAACCCCCTTAAAAATAACGCGATGTTATTTTTAAGGGGGTCTTAAATTAAAAATTGCCGCCTTTTCCAACTGCCAATCAGGTAAATTTTTCCGCTAAAAAACGTCAGAAAAAACCGTTCTTATGCCAAAATTCGCCAAAAACCCGTGAAATTATTTTTACACAAAACATCATGACGTTGTTATTAAAATCGAATGACGTGAATTACTCAAACCTAAACCATTCGATATTGAAATTACTGCCCGGCAAGAAGACGAAACTCAAGTCCTGCCGCCCCTGCAACTCGCCGACATCGAACTCTTGAACCTCGTAATCAGCGGATTTGCCGAACTCGATTTGCCGGACATTTTCAATGTTATCTTGTGCAAAAATCAGCCGCACAGAATTACCGTCCGGGGCAAAGCCGCGAATTGCGAGCTTGCGAGTGGATTTTTCGCCGAAGTCAAGCCCGGTGAACTTGAAGATTACGTTGTTCCCGATGTTCTCAATTCGCTCGCCGTTCAGGGCGTAACTGTCGCCGTAAATTTCGTCGTACTCGCCCGCGTAAATCCGCTCAAACGCCCGCGTATTCACAAACTCGAACCCGCCGAAAACGCACCGCCTATCCACGGTAAAGCAGAGGTCACACAGCCCCGAAAGCCGCTCGGGGAGCGTGAAATCATACGGCAGGTAGTCATAATGCAAGTCGTTGCGGGGGAAACTTAGGGTGTCGATTAGGCGCGAATTTCCCGCCGTTACGTCACCTTTGAAGACCTCCACGATGACCTCGTCTACATAAGAAGTCGTCCCAAGATAAAGCCGTAAAGTCTCACTGCCCCTGCCGAAATCGACGTTTTTGAAGCCTATCAAAGTTTTCCCCTCGCTTGCCCCCGAAACTGCACCATTTTGAATGATTGTCAACGGCAAGTAACTAATATCATACAGCCCCGCCTGCACAAACGAGTAGGGGTTTTTCGTTGCCGCGCCGAGGCCGGTTGCGGTGAAATTCAACTCGCTGATAATTTCGGGGTGGCTTTTGCCGTTGTTGCAGATTGCGATGACCTTGAAAAGCCCGTCACCACAGGCTTTCACGACTGCGCTCGTGTTAGTGCTACTCTCGATAACCGCAATCTCGGCAAGTGCGCCCGTGTCGAGTATGCACTTCCATGTAATGTCGGTGTAGTCGGCGTTTGCGGGTAGGAAAGTTGCTGAAATCTTTGCGGTCGAGGTGTCTTTGTCGAGAGCAAGGCGGTCTGCCGTGAGCGAGATTCTACGCAAAGGTTTTTCGCCGCCTATAGTGGCTTTTACTTGCTTAGGGTCGCCGTCAATTATTGCTACTAATTTACCCCCGAAAAGCCGCTTGTTATCGCCTTTGTATGAGTCGTAATCGGTGCTGTCGCCGCTGTCCAAGCCGAGCAGTTTTGTACCCTCGCCGACCTCCACAAAAACCCTGTCCCGCGCGTTCTCCACAGGCACGCCGCACTCGTCCACTGCCTCGATTACCACAAAATTCACGCCGCTATTTGCACTTTCATCAAAGCCGAGCGACACCGCCGCAGTCTCCCCGAAACTCCGCTTGCAATCGGTTGCGGCAACCTCGCCGTCACCGCCGTACGCCCGCACCTCAAGCGCGCCCGCCTCGTACGCCGCACGCCACTCGAACCGCAGTTTCTCGCCCTTTTCAAAGTCGATGGACTGCCGCCCCAAACTTTTGCCATTGAGAAATAATTCGGCTTGTGCAAGATTCGAGTAGGCGATTATGTCAATCAACTGCCCCTCGTTCCAGTCCCAGTGCGGGAAAAGCTTGACGAACGGCGGGGCTTTTTTGTTCCAGACACTCTTATAAAAGTAGAAGACCGCTTTCGGCAGGCCCGCCGTATCGACCGCGCCGAAGTAGGAATTTTTGGTCGAATACGGAGTGGGTTCGCCGATGTAATCAATGCCCGTCCAGATGAATTGCCCGCCGCAATAGGCTCTGTCGCGGTCAAGCACCCAGCATTTCTCGGCGGGCAGCCCCCACCCGACGACCGAGTTACCCAAATCGGAACATTGCAGGTCGTCAAAGCTTAAAATTGGCATGTCGGCAGGGAAGCGGTAGACCCCGCGAGACCGCACGGCTGACGAGTTTTCACTGCCGTAAATGAACCAGTCGGGGTGCTTTTCATGATGCTCATCGTAAATTCGCTCGGCATAGTTATACCCTGCTAACTTATAAACTTCGGCACAGTTTTGCGCGCCGTCCCACGGCATGAAATTCGAGCCGATTGTCGAGTGGGCGTTCTTGTGGGGGTCGTGTTTTAGTACTTCCTCGTGCAGTGTCCGTGTCAATTCCAAGCCGCGTTCGCTCCTGTGTGTATCGGGGATTTCGTTGCCCAAGCTCCACATGATTACCGAGGGGTGATTGCGGTCACGCCGTATCCACGCCGCAACATCGCGCTCGTACCACTCGCCGAAAAACCGCGCATAATCGTGCGAGTTCATGGGGATTTCCCACATGTCCAAAAACTCGTCAATCACTAATACCCCCATCTCGTCACACAGGTCTAAAAACTCGCGGGCGGGCGGATTGTGCGCGGTTCGCACGGCGTTCACGCCCATGTCCTGCATGATTGCGAGTTGCCGCCTTGCCGCCGTGATATTGAACGCAGAGCCGAGCGCGCCTAAGTCGTGGTGTAGACAAACCCCGTGCATTTTCAAGTACCTGCCGTTGAGGAAAAATCCGTTGTCGGGCGAAAACTCCAGTGTCCTGAACCCGACCGGGTTCACCGCAACGTCCGCGACTGCGCCGTCTTTGATTAATTCGGTGGTAAGCTCATAAAGGCAAGGATTGTCCACGTCCCACAAGTGAACATTCTTCAAGACAATCGAATCGCCCTCAAAGACTTCACCCGAGCAAAGCCTATGCCGAATCGTGTCAAATTCGCCGACCGTCTCGACCTCAACCCGCAATTCCCAATCGCCGCCGTCAAGTTTTGTACTGCTTATGTAAACCCCGTCGTTGACAATTCGCGTAGTGCCTTGCTTATTCAGCCAGACGTTGCGGAAAATCCCCGCCCCGCTGTACCACCGCGTATTCGGGGCTTCATGCCGCACCCGAACCTCGATTAAATTCGCGCCGACTTTTAAGCAGTCGGAAATATCAAAGCAAAACGAAGTATACCCATACTTCCACTCCCCGACCGACTTGTCATTGACAAGCACTTCGGCGTTCATGTAGACACCGTCAAAAATTACCGTAGTCACAAGGTTTAATTCGTCGGGCGTTACTTGAAACTCCTTGACATATCGCCCCTCGCCGGTCTCGTACAATTTCGCGGTGTCGTAAATTAGCCAGTCGTGGGGGAGGGTGAGGGCTTGCCAGTCGGCGTTTACTGCCTGTGGCGGTTGTCCGATTTCAAAGCGTTTGAATTTCCAGTTGTTGGTGAATAGGGTTTTCATGGATTTTTCTCCTTGTTGTTTTTTGGTTGTTGGAAATTTTTCATGTAGGGCAGGGGCTCTGCTCCTGCCGTTTGCAAGGCGCGGTTTTGGACGGCAGGAGCAAAGCCCCTGCCCTACATTAACGGACGTGAAAAATTTTGTGGAGTTGTAAATTTTTCAGTCGGAAAACCATCGCGGAGCGATTCCACAATTGTCCATTGTCCATTATCCATTGTCAATTGTTCAATATTACCACAAAAAACCAAAAAAGTCAAGTAATTCAATTGACAACCCCAAACCTTTATGATATAATAAAAATAGTATGAAAAAAATAACACGGAGGACAAGGCTTATGGCAATGAAAAAACCCGCAACGCCTTTCGCGGGGACAGCCGCACAGGAAGAACAACTAACGCGGTATATCCACGAGGTAAAGGACAAAAGCGGCGCGCTCATGGTGGTGTTGCAAACGGCGCAGGAGATTTACGGATACCTGCCGTTTGAAGTGCAGACGATTATCGCAAGAGAAATGGGTATACCCTTAGAAAAGATTTATGGCGTGGTGACGTTTTACTCGCAGTTTTCGCTCAACCCCAAAGGCAAGAACCAGATTTCGGTCTGCATGGGGACAGCCTGTTATGTCAAGGGCGCGGGCGAAATACTCAAGTCGCTGTGTGACAAATTGGCAATCAAACCGGGCGAAGTCACCGAGGACGGGCTGTTTTCAATTAACGACTGCCGCTGTATCGGCGCGTGCGGCCTTGCCCCGGTAATCATGGTGAATGAGGACGTCTACGGGCGATTGCCGACATCGGGCGCGGAAATGGACAAGGAACTCGATAAGATTATTGAGAAGTACAGGGCGTGAAAAATAACACGAAAGGCGTGACCCTATGCCGTGTAATTCTACGAATTACGGCAAATATGGGCGGCATGGTGGCGAAAAATGACAGAGCTATCGTTAAATATTCTTGACGTTGCACAGAACAGCATTAAAGCCGAGGCGAAATTGGTCGAGCTGTTTGTACTTATCGACACCGCAAAGGACATACTCACGATTGAGATTAACGACGACGGTTGCGGTATGCCTGCGGATATTCTCGAAAAAGTCGCCGACCCGTTCTTCACCACTCGAGACACCCGCAATGTCGGATTAGGCGTACCTTTTTTCAAGGAGGCCGCAGAAAGCACAGGCGGCAGCTTTTCAATCACGTCTGAAACAGGCAAAGGCACACGAGTCAAAGCCACATTCACGCTCAGTCACATCGACCGCATGCCCCTCGGTGACATCAATTCCACAGTGGAAACTTTGGTGTTCTACAACACCCACTTAGATTTCCACTACAAGTATCACTTAGACGGCGAGGAGTTTTCGCTCGATACCCGCGAAATCAAGGAGCTACTTGAGGGGCAACCGATAGATGCCCCCGAAGTCAAGGAGTTTATAAGTGGATACTTGGCTGAAAATTCAAACGAAATTAACAAAACCCAAACATTTTAATCAATGCAGAAATAAAAATGCAGAATGCAGAAATAAGCAAAATTCAACGCTTGTTTCCGTCGGAAAACAACTTAAAAATTAAATTATTTCTACATTCTGCATTCTGCATTTCTGCATTATTTATAGGGAGGAATTAAACTATGAAAAGTTTAGCAGAACTCAAAGCAATCAAAGACAAAATGCAGGGTCAAGTCGGGGTTCGCAGTCATGGCGAAAATGAGACCCGCGTAGTCGTCGGCATGGCGACCTGCGGAATCGCGGCGGGCGCACGGCCTGTGTTGCAGAAACTTTCCGCGCTTGTGCAGGAGAAGAATATACAAGGCGTGCAGGTAACACAAACAGGCTGTATCGGGCTTTGCATGCACGAGCCGATTGTCGAAGTCTACGGCAAAGACGGCGAGAAAACCACCTACATAGGCATGACCGCCGAAAAAGCCGAGGTAATAGTAGAGCGACACCTAATCGGCGGAAAACCGGTGATAGAATACACCGTCAGTGGCTCCGGCTTATAGGCAATGCAGAAATAAGAATGCAGAATGCAGAAATAACTTAATTTTTAACGTCGTTTTCCGACGGAAATAAGCATAAAATTTTGCTTATTTCTGCATTCTGCATTCTGAATTATCATTTATTTGAAAGGAATTATAGTATGTATCGTTCCCATGTTTTAGTCTGCCACGGTACAGGGTGCGTGGCTTCCGGCAGTGACGGGGTTATTGCGACCTTTGAAGCCGAAATTAAAAAGGCGGGGTTGGAAAAGGAAGTCGGGGTTGTGCAGACAGGCTGTTTCGGCTTGTGCGCCCTCGGCCCGATTGTGGTCATCTTCCCCGAGGGCAGTTTCTACTCGGCTGTAAAAGAAAATGACATCGCCGAAATAGTCAATGAGCATCTGCTCAAAGGCAGAGTGGTAGAACGCCTGCTGTATCAAGAAACGGTCACGGACGAGGGCATAAAATCCTTGAACGATACCGGGTTCTACAAAAAGCAAATGCGAATCGCACTGCGTAATTGCGGCGTGATTAACCCCGAAATAATTGACGAGTACATAGGCGTGGACGGCTATCAAGCTTTGGGTAAAGCCTTGACCGAGATGTCGCCCGAAGACGTTATCAAAGTCGTGTTAGATTCGGGATTACGCGGGCGCGGCGGCGGCGGCTTCCCGACAGGGCGCAAGTGGGACTTGGCGAGGCGTTTAGTCCCCGATGCCGACCAGAAATACGTCTGCTGTAACGCCGACGAGGGCGACCCGGGTGCGTTCATGGACAGGTCGGTCTTGGAGGGCGACCCGCACGTGCTGATTGAAGCAATGGCAATTGCGGGTTACGCAATCGGCGCGAATATGGGCTACGTCTATATCAGAGCGGAGTACCCGATTGCAGTACGGCGGCTTGAAATTGCACTCGAGCAAGCGCGTAATTACGGGCTTTTGGGTAAGAATATATTTGACAGCGGGTTTGATTTCGATATGGAAATCAGGCTTGGCGCAGGTGCATTCGTCTGCGGTGAAGAAACTGCGCTGATGACTTCCATTGAGGGCAATCGCGGTGAACCCAATCCGCGGCCGCCGTTCCCTGCCGAAAAGGGCTTGTGGGGCAAGCCGACAGTGCTTAATAATGTAGAGACCTATGCTAATATACCGCAGATTATACTCAAAGGTGCGGACTGGTTTGCATCAGTCGGCACAGAAAAATCCAAGGGTACGAAAGTATTTGCACTCGGCGGCAAGGTTAATAATGTCGGCTTGGTGGAAGTGCCTATGGGGACAACCCTGCGCGAAGTCGTCTTTGAAATCGGCGGCGGAATCCCGGGTGGCAAAAAGTTCAAAGCGGCACAAACCGGCGGGCCGTCGGGCGGTTGCATACCCATGAGCCATGTTGATATAGAAATCGACTTTGATAATTTAGTCGCAATAGGTTCAATGATGGGTTCGGGCGGTTTGATTGTAATGGACGAGGATAATTGCATGGTGGACATGGCAAAATTCTTCCTTGAGTTTACAGTAGACGAATCCTGCGGCAAATGCACACCGTGCAGAATCGGCACAAGGCGGTTGTTTGAATTGCTCGAAAAAATCACGTCGGGCAAGGGCGAGATGAAGGACCTCGACGAAATGGAAAGTCTCTGCATGTATATCAAGGACAACTCCCTCTGCGGCCTCGGCCAAACCGCGCCGAATCCTGTGTTGTCGATGTATCACCATTTTAAGGACGAGTACATACAGCATATCAAGGACAAAAAGTGCGCGGCGGGTGTCTGCACAGACCTGCTTACCTACAAGATTATCGACGAGAAGTGCAAACGCTGTACCTTGTGTACCAAAGTCTGCCCCGTGAACGCGATTACGGGCGCGGTCAAGGAAAAGCACAGCATTGACCCCGATAAGTGCATTAAATGCGGGGTCTGCGTGGATAAGTGTAAGTTTGGGGCGATTGTGAAAGAATAGGAGGTTCTTCAATGACTAATAAGGAATTAACACTGCTCGGCATGTCTTTGAAAGCTCTTATGGACGTTGGTGCTATAGACCAAGTAAAAGAAATTGTTGCAGTTATGGCTGACGTTGATACCGAAAAGGTGGAAAAGAAGGCAAAAATTAACCAAAAAACCAAGAAAAACGGAGGTGAGCCTAAATGAGCCGTGAAACCGATGTAATTATGCAATCGGTACTGTTAATTCTTAACAGGTCAAAATCGCTTGAAGAAGCCATCATTGCCATCGAGGGCATGTGTAACAAAGAAAACATAGACGCGGTAAATGCCGCCCTCGTGAAAATTGCAGAAAACGAAAAAAACTACTAACCTAAGGAGAAATCAATCTATGGTAAACATAAAAATTAACGGCATAGACTGCCAAGTCGAAGAAGGCACGACCATACTTGAAGCCGCCCGCGCTAATAATATCCGCATACCGACCTTGTGCTGGCTCAAAGGCCTGAACGAAATCGGCGCGTGCAGAATCTGCGTGGTTGAGATGACTTGGGCGAGAAGCCTTGTCGCCGCCTGCGTATACCCCATTTCCAAAGCCGATGAGGGCAAGGAAATCAAAACCCACACCAAACGAGTATTAGACAGCAGAAAGACTACTTTAGAACTGCTGTTGTCCGACCACGACAAGAAATGCCTTGTCTGTGCAAGGAGCGGCAATTGCGAGTTGCAACAACTCTGTAAAGAGCTCGGCGTGGACGATGTCCAGCGGTTCACAGGAGCGGCGAACAACAGCGAAATTGATACCAGTGCCGCCCACATGTTCCGCGATAATAACAAGTGCATAAACTGCCGCCGCTGTGTCGCAATGTGCGGCAAAACTCAAGGTATCGGCGTAATCGGCGCGAATGAGCGCGGCTTCAAAACCGAAGTCGGCTGTGCGTTCGGCATGGATTTGGCACAGACGGCTTGCGTTTCTTGTGGCCAGTGTATCAATGTATGCCCGACAGGCGCGTTGTCCGAAAAAGACGATACCGACAAGGTTTGGGCGGCTTTGAACGACCCCGAAAAGGTCGTAATCGTGCAGACTGCCCCCGCCGTTCGTGCATCACTCGGCGAGAATTTCGGGTTCCCGATAGGTACACCGGTTGAGGGGAAAATGGCGACGGCTCTTAAAATGCTCGGTTTTAATCAAGTCTTCGATACTAATTTCGGCGCGGACTTGACGATTATGGAAGAATCGGGCGAGTTGCTCGACAGGGTTACAAATGGCGGCGTGTTGCCTGTGATTACGTCTTGCTCACCCGGTTGGGTGCGGTTCTGCGAGGCTTACTACCCCGAATTGCTCCCGAATTTGTCCTCCTGCAAATCACCGCAACAGATGACCGGCGCGATTATCAAGACCTACTGGGCAGAGAAAAATAACGTCAAACCCGAAAACATAGTCAGCGTGTCGGTTATGCCGTGTGTGGCGAAGAAATTCGAGCTTGGCAGGATGAACCAAGAGGGCGCGGGCAAGGGTATACAGGACGTAGACATTTCGATTTCCACTCGTGAACTGGCGAAAATGATTGAGAAGGCGGGAATCCGCTTTGCCGAATTGCCCGATGGCGACTTCGATTCGCCGCTCGGCAAGGGTACAGGCGCGGCGGTAATTTTCGGCGCGACAGGCGGCGTTATGGAGGCCGCTCTGCGTACCGCTGTGTGGAAGTTGACAGGCGAATCCCCCGATTCTCCTGTGGATTTCAAGCAAGTGCGCGGCACGGAGGGCATAAAAACCGCCGACTTTGATGTGGCAGGGAAGACCGTGAAAGTCGCGGTGGCAAGCGGACTTAGCAATGCGCGGGAGTTGCTCGAAAAGGTGAAAAAGGGTGAAGAAAAATACGATTTCATCGAGATTATGGCTTGCCCGGGCGGCTGTGTCAATGGCGGCGGGCAGATAATTGCACCTTCGGAATTGCTCAATTTCACAGACATACGCGCCGAACGCGCCAAGGCGTTGTACAGCCTTGACGAGGGCCGAGTTTCAAGAAAATCCCACGAGAACCCCGAGATTAAACAGGTCTACAGCGACTTCTTGGGTGAACCGGGCGGCCATAAGGCGCATGAATTGTTGCATACGAGTTATAAGGCCAGTAACCTTAGTAAGTAGTTGAAAATTAAAAACAACGGGAGCGCAATGCGCTCCCCTACAACCCTGCTCCACTGTAGGGGCGCGCATTGCGCGTCCGTGGTTCTGTAATTCCGCGATTCCGTAATCCCGTGGTTTTGCAATCGCCGATTATTAATATTTTTGTTGGAGGAAATAACCATGTTTTGCATAAGATGCGGTACTGAAAACAACGCCGGAACGATGTTCTGCACCAATTGCGGTGACACTTTGGCGAGTAACATCGAAAGTGAGCAAACCGTGACGATTGGCGTGGGGGGTAACACAGGCCCGCTCCCGTCAAGCTATGGCGAGACGACCGGCTCTGCACCCGGGTACAGCACAGGCGCGGCGTACGACTCCACGCCGCCGCAATCCGCCTACCCCACAAGCTACGGCCAGCATTACAGCCATTACGGCTCGGCGGCGAATAGTGGCGAAGACCCGGTCTCGGTCGGCGAGTGGTTCTGCATACCGCTGTGGAATCTGATTCCGATTGTCGGGCCGCTGATTTTCTTGATTTTGATGTTCGTGTGGGCGTTCGGCAGTGGTGCAAAAAAGAGCAAAAGCAACTGGGCAAAAGCGCAGTTAATCTGGGGTCTAATCGGGTTGGTTCTGTATGTGGCGTTCCTCGTGTTTTTGTTTACGCTTTCGGGTTCAAACTTTGTGGAGTTTGGGGATGGCATTATCAACTGGCTTGACGAAGTCACCGCCGCGGCATGACTGCTACATAAATAGCATAAAATTTAGTTAGGGGCGAAAATTTTTCGCCCCTACTGTGGGATTATACTGTACATATCGCGGTTTAGTCCTAATAAATCTATGAAAGGCATGTCCCCATGCCGCAATTTCCCTCGGAAATGAGCGGAGAGTGGGGGCGGCATGGTATCAAAAAATGAAATTCTTAATTATTTCGGGCAACCCTAAAAAAGACGGCCTGTGTTTCGGCGTTACCGCCGAAATCGCACGTGGCGCGAGTGAAAATGGCGCGGACGTCGAAATTATCACCACCGAGAAAGTCGCGCGGTGTCGGGTCTGCGGGGACGGCTGGGGGCCTTGCCGCAATGAGAATTATTGCAGTTTCGGGGACGATAATGGCGATAATTTCAACGAGATTCAGCAGAAAATCAAGCAAGCCGACGCGCTGTGTTTCGTCACGCCCGTCTACTGGGGCGAAGTCACCGAAAGTATGAAGTCGCTCATGGACAGACTGCGCCGTTGTGAGTTTAATATGTTCGGCTGTAACGGCGAGATTGCGGGCAAGAAGACGTTGCTTGTCGCAGTACCCGGCGGCTCGGGCAACGGGCTTTTGACATGTCTGCAACAAATGGAACGCTTCTGCCAACATACGGGTGCGGAGATTTTTGATTTTGTTGGGGTTAATAAGCGGAATCAGGGGTATAAGAGGGTGGCGGCGTATGAGGCGGCTAAACAATTAATAATGAATAATGAATAAGGAATAATGGACGATGAATAATTGACAATTGATAATGGACAATGGACAATTGGCGGGGGATTTCCGCAACCGACAATAACCCACGGGCGAACGCAGTTCGCCCCTACGTTGATAATCCTACAGGCAACAGTAAAATTCACGGACGACCGAGGGCGGTCGTCCCTACAGCGGAAATTTTCAACGACATGAAAATATTATGGGACGTAGGGGCGAACTGTGTTCGCCCGCACCCCGCGCAATCCCACCGAAACATCAACCGTAGGGACGACCGCCCCCGGTCGTCCGTAATCCCCCGAAACGCCGAAAAACCCACGGACGACCGGGGGCGGTCGTCCCTACAAAAATTTTCAACAAGTGAAAAACCCAAGGAAGGCATGGCACCAAAAATGTTAGATGTAATCCTACCCGGCACCGGCGGCATGCTGCCGTCCGACACAAGATGGCTGAGTACTTGCTGGCTCGAAAGCCAAGGCGAAGCCGTGTTGATTGACTGCGGCGAGGGTACGCAAATCGCCTTGAAAAAGCAGAACCTGCGCCTCGGCAACGTCAACACCCTGCTCATTACCCACTATCACGCCGACCACATCTCGGGACTGCCCGGGCTGTTGTTGTCGCTTGGCAATTACGGCAAAGGCGCGGACTCGCCGCTGTTAATCGCAGGGCCGAGGGGTCTGCACAAGATTGTCGAATCGCTGTTGGTAATCGCGCCGAACCTGCCGTTCCCGATTGAGTTACGCGAGGTCGGGGCGGGGGATATAATCGCGTTTGATAACTGGAGTATCGAGGCGTTCAGATTGCGGCACGGCACGCTTTGCAATGGCTACAGGATTACCCTCACCCGCAAACCCGTGTTCAACCCCGAAAAAGCAAACGCGCTGGGTATACCGCCGCCGCTTTTCAAGGTTTTGCACAGGGGCGAGAATGTCACATTGGAGGACGGCAGGGAGATTACGCCCGACATGGTGCTCGACGGCGAACGCGCCCCGATTAAGGTCGGGTATTACACCGACACGCTGACGTTCGACCGCATGAGCGAGATTTTTACGGGCTGTGATTTGCTGATTGCGGAGGGCATGCACGGCGATGAAGCCGTCGCCGACCGAATCCGCGACAAGAAACACTCGATGATTCAAGAGAGCGCAAGGGTCGCCGCAAAAGCAGGCGTGAACCGCCTTTGGCTGACACACTACAGCCCTGCGCTGATTAATCCGCGTGAGTATTTGCCGATGGCGCGGGGGATTTTTGCGGGGGCGCAGATGGGGTTTGATGGGATAAAAATATCGCTTCCCGAGGGCGACCGTGGGCGGTAGGGGGTAGGGTGGTATGGGTACGGCAGGCCGCAAAGAACCGCACGACCCGCGTTTGCAGTTGCAAAAATTTAACTCCCACGTCCAAAAGATTTTGTAACGAGCAGAGACCCCTTGATAGAGCGAAATTGTAAGTTTCGCAAACCCTCAAAGTAAGGAACGGGATAAGTTTCATATCAAGGAAGCAGAGGGAGCAAGGCTTGTGTGGCGGGCGTACGGATTCTTTGCGGTCTGCCGTACCCATACCACCCTACCCCCTACCGCCCACGGTCGCCCGCAAAACCCCCGCCATTTCTGCATTCTGCATTATTATTTCTGCATTATTTGAAAGGTATTGAAAAAATGAAAGACTACAAAACCGAATTCAAAACCCGCGTGAATTTCATACGCACGACAGTGCAAAACGCAAACGCCGCCGGCGTAATTTTCGGGAACAGCGGCGGCAAGGACAGCGCGTTGGTCGCAATCCTGTGCAAGGCGGCGTGCGAGAACACGGTCGGGGTGATTATGCCGTGCGGGTCGGCGCGCAATTATGGCGAGGATAAGTCGGATGCCGAGGCTTTGGCGGGGCAGTTTGGGATTGAAACGCGGGTGGTGGATTTGAGTGACACCCGCGAGAAATTACTCGCCGAGTTGCAAAAAAACAGCCCCGAAATCACAGCCGCCGCAATCTCCAACATCGCCCCCCGCCTGCGAATGACCGCCTTGTACACAATCGCCGCAAGCGAAAATCGCCTTGTCGCGGGAACGGGCAATCGCAGCGAAATTTACATGGGGTATTTCACGAAATGGGGCGACGGCGCGTGTGATTTTAACCCGATTGCAGACCTTTGCGCGACCGAAGTCGCGGAGTTTCTGCGCTACCTCAACGCCCCCGAAAATATCTACAAAAAGCCGCCGTCCGCGGGGCTGTTCGAGGGCCAAACCGACGAATCCGAAATGGGGATTTCTTACAAAAAAATTGATGAATACCTGTTGCATGGGGTTGCGAGTGAGGAGGATAGGGCGGTGATTGAGGGGTATCATGCGAGGACGGCGCATAAGCGCAATTGACGATGAATAATTGACAATTGACAATGGATAATGGACAATTGTGGTGTCGCTCCGCGACGGTTTTCCGACTGAATAATCTAACACTCGTATTCCGTTCTTTCGCGATTGCAAAAATCTGACGTCGCCGTCCGTGGCTTCACGCCTATTAAGGTCTAAAACCGTCCGCCGACGGCGGACTCCACAATTGTCCATTGTCCATTATCAATTGTCAATTGACAATACCGGAGGTATTTATGAACAATTCCCCCCCGAGCCGCTACGTCAAAGAACCCGCCACCCCCGAATCCCAGTTGGCGAAACTGCAAGAGCGCGGCTGTATCGTCGCCGACAAAGCCTTTGCCAAAGCCGTTTTGGAGAAGATTAATTATTACCGATTGGCGAATTATTTCTCGGTGTTCCAAGAATTTCAAAATGGGCAAAAGCGGTTCGTTTCGGGGACAAGTTTCGAGAAAATCCTGCGCCTGTACGACTTTGACAGGCGTTTGCGCGGGCAGTTGCTGATATTTTTGGAGGAAATCGAGGTGCAGATGCGGGCGGTGATTTCCAATCATCACGCCTTGAAATACGGCGCGCTCGGCTATCTCAACGAGTCCACCTTCGCCCGCCACCACAACCACCACCGCTTTATCACGACTATCGAAGGGCGGCTCGCCAAGAACACCGACCTCGGCTTTGTGTCGCATCATAATGAAAAATATTCGGGCGCGTTCCCGCTTTGGGTCATAATGGAGCTGTTCAGTTTCGGCATGTTGTCGCGGTTTTTCAAGGATTTGCACAAATCGGATAAGAAGGCGATTGCCGATAAGCTCGGTGGCGGGGCGAGGATAACGGCGGGGCATTTGGAGTCGTGGCTGGATAGCCTCACCGCGCTCCGCAATCTCTCGGCGCATTATTGCCGCCTTTATGGGAACACGATTGAGCCTGCGCCGAAGCCGCTGGCGGTTGAAACTGCAACTGTGCCGTTTGAAATGGACGGCAGTCTGTTCAGTTTCATATACGTTATCAGCTTGCTTGACAAGCCGTTCGGCGGCGATAAGTTGACACCGTTGCTTGGCGCATTGCTTGAGGAGTACGAGGACGTGGTGGATTTGGGGGTATTGGGTTTTCGGGGGGATTGGCGGGGGGTTTTATCAAAAACCTATTGATTTTCCCACAAAAAGGGTGTATAATGAAAGTACGAAGAAAATAAGGGGGGTGCAAAAGGTGAATCGACTTGAAATCATCGGGTTATTCACTGCAATGGAAGTGCTGGCTGATAACAAGCAGTACGAGGGCTTGGAGAGGGTAATCAAGGACACCCTCGCCGCCGCCAAGGGTGAGTTGCCTGTGAAAGCAAAGCCCGAAAAGACCGAGAAGAAAAAATGATAGTTCGAGTTACGCCGATTTTCCATGAAAATCGGCGTTTTTTTCATACTTTTTAGCAATAAACACTTGAAATCGGCGGAAAAATATGGTATACTATAATTAATATATAATCAAATAGTAAAGAAAGGTCTAAACAAGGTTCATACAGTGAGCAAAAACAATATAGGGGCGACTGCCCTTGAAAACGCGGAAATTATTACCGAAACAACCGAGACAACCGAGAATTTGCCCGAAATTAAAGAGCGCGAGGAGCTTGCACAGGTCACTCACGAATACGGCGCGGACAACATTCAGGCACTTGAAGGGCTGGAGGCGGTTCGCAAGCGGCCGGGTATGTATATCGGGAGCACAGGGCTGTCCGGGTTGCACCACCTTGTCTATGAGATTGTCGATAACTCGGTAGATGAGGCTCTTGCGGGGTATTGCACCGAAATAGATTTGAAAATACTGCCCGGTAATATCATCGAAATTACCGATAACGGCAGGGGTATTCCCGTGGGGATACAGTCGCAGCTCGGCATTTCGGCGGCGACAATTGCTTTTACGGTACTGCATGCGGGCGGCAAGTTCGGCGGCGGCGGGTACAAGGTCGCGGGCGGGTTGCACGGGGTCGGCGCGGCGGTGGTGAACGCCTTGTCCGAATGGCTCGAGGTGACAATCAGCGATGGCGAACATGTCCACTTTCAGCGGTTCGAGCGCGGGAGTTACTCCGAGGAAATGAAAATTATCCGCAAAACCAAAAACCCCGGCAAAACACGGACAAGCGTGCGTTTTTTGGCGGACTCGGAGATATTCGCGACTTTGGATTACGATTACACGACGATTCTTGAGCGTATGCGTGAACAAGCGTTCTTGAATGCGGGGCTGAAACTTATTGTCACCGATTCGAGGATACCCGACGATATTAAAGGCGAAGAATTTCGCTATGAGGGCGGCATCGTCAGCTATGTCTCGTGGCTACAGAAAAAGCGGGGCGCGGACGTTCTGCACTCGGACGTAATCTACCTTGACGGCGTGATTGACGACATAACGGTCGAGGTGGCGTTTCAGTATAACACGGATTTTAACAGCGAGGCGATACGCAGTTTCGCGAATAACATTCACACTGTCGAAGGCGGCACTCATGAGACCAGTTTCAAGCGGGCGTTGAACAAGGTCGTCAACGATTTTGTGTTGGCGCATGTGAAAGAAAAGCAACCCAAAAATAAATCCAAGAAGCCGAAAAAAGACGAGGGCGAAAAAGAATTTACCTCGATTTCGGGCGAGGCGATACGAGAGGCGATTAATGCCGTGATTAGCGTGAAATTGCCCGAGTGTGAGTTTGAGGGGCAGACAAAGTCTAAGCTCGGTAATCCCGAGGTCGGGCCTGTGGTTTACAGGATTGTCGCCGAAAAGCTGACATATTATTTCGAGGAACACCCCGAAACGGTCGCGATTATTATACAAAAGGCGATTAATTCACAAGCGGCAAGAGACGCCGCCCGCAAAGCCATGGAAGCCAAGCGCAAAAGCGTGACCGACGGCGCGGGACTGCCCGGTAAACTTGCCGATTGCTACAACAAAGACCCCGACAAAACCGAAGTTTACATTGTCGAGGGGGACTCGGCGGGCGGCAGTGCAAAACAGGGCAGGAACAGCGAGTTTCAGGCAATCCTGCCGCTTTGGGGCAAGATGCTGAATGTCGAGAAGGCGCGGGTTGACAAGGTTTTCGGTAACGACAAGCTTATGCCTGTGGTGAAGGCACTCGGCACGGGTATTGGCGAGGACTTCGACCTGTCAAAACTCCGTTACGGCCGCATAGTTATAATGGCGGACGCCGATGTTGACGGTTCGCATATTCGGACACTGCTGTTGACTTTCTTCTTCCGATTCATGAAGCCGTTAGTCGAAAACGGGCATATTTATATCGCACAACCGCCCTTGTATAAGGTATACCGCGGCAAGCAAATCCGCTACGCTTTCACCGACGAGGAACGCGAAATATTCATCACGGAACTCGCAGGCGAGAGCAATTCAAAGGTAGATGTACAGCGGTATAAGGGTCTTGGTGAGATGAACCCCGACCAGCTGTGGGAGACTACAATGGACCCCGCAACTCGCACTATGGTAAAGGTCGAAATGGCCGACGCCGCAAACGCCGACTTGATTTTCTCGATACTCATGGGGGATAAGGTCGAGCCAAGGCGGGAGTTTATTGAGAAGAATGCTAAGTATGTTACTAATCTTGATGTTTGACGAGGGATTTCATGAACATTACCTATTCAAAACAATCGTCGAAAGTGTTATCACGCATAGACAACACAACAAAAACACGCATAAGAAAAGGGATTGAGCTGATACCCGCAGGGGATATTGTACCTTTAACGGGTTCTGTTGATTCGTTTCGACTTCGGGTTGGTGATTGGCGCGTAATATTTTCATACCCTAACGAAAACTCGATTTTTATTGAAAAAATAGCACCTCGCGGTGCAGTTTATAAAGGAGTAAGATAATGGCAAATCTAACAAAACAAATAACATCTATGGTTGAAAATCTTCACGAGTCGGAGCAAATTCTGGTGCTCGAAATAGTAAGGCGTTTTCTCCCCGATGACGTTGCAACGCCCGAAGATTTAGCCGATATAGCCATAGCACGCGCCGAATATCTTCGCGGCGAGGTGGTTAATCATAATGATATTGACTGGGGTTGAAGAATCCACGGGCGAACACAGTTCGCCCCTACGCTGAAAAATACTACAGACAACAGAAAGACCTACGGTCGTTCGTGGAAGCCCGACCCTACAGCACAAATTTCCAACCACATAAAAATATACAACCACGTAGGGGCGAACTGCGTTCGCCCGTATAATTCCACACGATATTGACTGGAGCTGAAACATGAACCCCCTAACAACCCTAACCTACACCAACACCCTCCCCGAAATTCGGCGTGCCTACGCGCTTTTTCGGCGCAAGTATGCAATTCGGCGCATGTTGCCGCCAACAATCGGCTTTGCGGTTTTGCTGATTTTCGGGATTGACCTTATAATAAAAAACCCCGACAGCGCGACCGGCTTTATGGCCACCGCGGCGAGCGTTGCTGTGCTTTTGTCGGTTTGGGTGCGACCGCTGTTGGCGGAGAAAAAGCTTTTGGCGACAATTGCAGAAATGGGCGAGGAACGGTACATAGCGCGGTTTTACGCCGATTATATCGAAATCGAAACTGAAATACTTCCCGATGAACCTACGGAAATAGTCGCAATCTCGCGGCACGGCGTGAGCGTGGTCGAGAACCCCGAAGTTATCGCAAAAGCCGAGGCGCAATTCGCGGCTGAGGCGGCAGAAGTTGTAAATTCCGACAACGCCGACAAGTCCGACAACGCCGCAAATTCCGACAACGCCGACAATTCCGACAATGCCGCAAATTCCGATAACGCCGCTAATTCCGATAACGCCGCAAATTCCGACAACGCCGATAAGTCCGACAATGCCGCAAATTCCGACAATACCGCAAATTCCGACAACGCCCAAAAACCCAAGTCCGACATCTCAACTATCAACTTCCAACAAGAGCTTTGCTTTGTTGAAGATGTGGAAATTTTCTGCCTTTTTGTCAACCGCGCGTTGATTTATATTTTCCCGAAACGGTGTCTTGGGGTCGGGCAGGGGGAGGAATTGTGCGGGTATTTTGGGAAATCACGCGAAATGTAGGGGCGCGCATTGGGCGGGCGTCCGGGAATTTTTAACCGACCTAAAAATTCTTCCCCATGTTGGGTCGCACGGCCCCGGGCGGCCCGGGAGAAAAAACCCCCTTGTC
>WRMK01000006.1 GCA_009777155.1 Oscillospiraceae bacterium | reverse complement strand
AAAATATTGCCTTTTTCGTACGGCGAAACGTGAATTGAGACGACGAACGCTTCGCCGTCTTTTATCTCAATCCAAGCCTCTTTGAGGTTGACGTTGCCCGCCCGAATCGACTTGACTTCCGTCCCGAACAGCTCAATCCCCGCCTCGTGCCGCTCGAGAATGAAATACTCGTGGCGGGCGGCGCGGTTGTCGGCTATTTGTTTGATTGTTTGATTTTTGGTTTGATTATTTTCCGACATTTTTTGTACTCCTTATGCTTGTAATAATGGACGACCGGGGGCGGTGTGTCGGCAGGGGGCAGGGGGTCTATGTCCGCGCCGAGTGCGGTGTTGCAGGCCCGCTTTTTGCAATTGATAAAGTTTAACTTTCTCGAGCCGAACCGTTAACAAGTAGCACATGCCTAATGCGAGTGCAGACTATTTAAGTATATAAAACCTATTAAGTCGTGAACTTATAAACTCGCAATCGAGAAAGTGGGGCCTGAACAGCCTGTGTGGCGGGCTGGCAACACCGCACTCGGCGCGGACATAGACCCCCTGCCCCCTGCCGACACACCGCGGTCGTCCCTACATATTAAAATTATACCACAATTTTCCAACAATTGCAAATCGAATTTTGTTTTGCATAAAAATTTTCTTTTGGTAAATAATACTTGTATCATTACCAAAGAAAGGACTGTTCGTGATGACACCGAAAGAATTACTTTACCTCGAAGACTCGCTCGGCATGGAGCGTCAGCTTCAAACCAAGTGCATGGATTACTCCAATAAGGTGCAAAATCCGCAGTTGAAAAACATGCTGTCGGGTTTGGCGCAGGAGCATCAGACGCACTTTAACAACTTGATGGGGCAACTGTAAACCCGCATTATGAAAGGAGAAAATCAATGGCCGCAACACCAAAAGCCATGACCGATAAAGAATATATCGAGGACGTTTTGCTAACCTCGAAAACTTTAACCGGCATGTATCACTACGCTACTCAGGAGTCCTCAACGGAAGGGTTGCACAACCAATTCAAGTGCAACTTGAACGACTCAATCGCAATGTCTCACAAGATTTTCGGCGCGATGCAGCAAAACGGCTGGTACCCCATGCAGCAAGCCGAACAGCAGCAGATTCAGCAGGTGCGGAGTAAGTACGCGCAGTAGGATTAAAAGCGGGCTTTATGCCCGCTTTTTATTGCGCGAAATAATTTCTCAAAACCTATTGAAACTTGTAAAATTTTTTGGTATAATGTCAATAAAAGGGAGGGGTTACTATGAAAAAATTTGAAGTCAAAACAAAATTACCGAACCGCAAATTCTTAGCATTTTTCTTGACGTTTTTTATCATTCTCGGTATCACCGTCGGGGTCGGGATATACATCGGTCTTGACCGTTATGTGCCGTTTGTCGAAGGCGAAGGGCGCGCAAGTGAGCATTTATACGATTTGGTGAGAACAACTGTTGCCATTTTAGGTGTAATAACCGTGGGTGGTGCGGCGGCGATTCAGTATCGTAAACAACTGTTCACCGAGGTTTCATCGGAGCTTGACCGCGACACAAAACACACCGCATTATTAACAAAAGCAATCGAGCATTTGGGGGACAAAAACGCCTCGGTTCAAAAGGGCGGGCTGTACGAGTTAAAACGCTTGGCGATTGACTCCGAGAAGGATTGCCATGATATACTCGAGATAATTGTGGGGTACATATCCGAGCATAATGATTCCGAAGAACCGCAAGTCAAGGCGGCTGTTATAACAGCATTAAAAGTCTTTAGATACCTACTAAAAGACGAGGAAATAAAACAACTATTGCAAAAAAGAAAAAAAGTATTAAACTTTGCCGACACAAAATTAAACGGTCGAAATTTTAGCGGGTTAGAATTTTATGAAGTTGATTTTAGCCGTGCAAAGCTAAATGAGGCATACTTTGGCGGTGCGAACCTTAACGGAGCAAACCTTAGGAGAGCAAAACTCATCGGAGCAAAACTTATCGAAGTAAAACTTATCGGAGCAGACCTTAAAGGGGCAGACCTTAGAGAAGCAGACCTTGGAGGAGCAGACCTTAAAGGAGCAGACCTTAAAGGAGCAGACCTTAGATGGGCAGACCTTAGATGGGCAGACCTTAGAGAGGCAAGCCTTTTGAAAACAAACCTTTACGAGGCACACCTTAACGGAGCAGACCTTAGAGGGGCAACCATAGAACCCGAAGACATTAAAAATGCTCATATAAGTAAAGAGACAAAATTCGACGACGATGTTTGGGAAGGATTGATAAAACTGGGTATAATAAGAGATGACCTCCCCCGTTACAATCCATAAATCACACCCCACTCAAACACCCCTACCTCCCCGCCAATTTTTCTATACTTGAAATTCTCACGGGCGTATACGCGGCGAAAATATTATTAATAAATATCACGTCGTCAATGCCTTTTTCGGTGATAAAATTAACTGCATTGTAAGGAAAATATCTAATGTCCGCAACGTGAATTTCCTCGTAGTGCATTGCCGCGAACGGCACAAATGCGTTGCCGAAAGATTCCTTGAAAACCATGAGTTTACGCCCGTTTTTGTTGGGTGTGGTGATGTGTGTGTGGGGTTGGTCGCCGTTTATGAAAATGAGATAACCCGACGAAATATCCCACGAATTAGACGCTACCAACGAACCGGGATAAATTGTGCCGTCCGCAAGGTAGTGCAAAACGCTGTAATCGCTGTTGTCATGCGGTCTGAAGTACTCAACATAATCGGGATTATTTTGCATTTTTATATCCTTTGTCCAAGCGTAATACGAGCCCAAAAAAGTGTCAACTTTCCCATACTCCAAATCCTCTTTCAAAATGGGTTTTATGTCGGCGGCGGCGGCAAAGTCGAGGTAGGCGTAATACGCTCCCAGAGCGGTCCAGTGGTGGTCGGTGCGGAAGTAAATATACTCGTATTGATGGTTGTATAAACTGTCATAAACGTTAACATTTTTTATGCCGTCCGAAAGATTAGAAAATATGTGCGTGATTGCGTTTTCTTGCGACCTTGCCATGTTTCGGTATTTTTGCGGCAGTGCAAATTCGGAGTGTGTCGGCACGAGAATGTTATAAACGTTAACTTTTTCGGGCAACATTTCGCGGTAATAATTCAGCGCGGCGGCGTATCTCTCGCCGTTCGACGGCACACCACCGAAAATGTCAAGTCCGGTGTCGCCGACCACGAAAACATCGCCAACTTGTTCGCCGAAAATTTCGGCTTCGTCAACAGTCAAAGGCTCGGTGCGCGTAGGGCTTTCGGGAGCGGGAACACGGTCTGTATCGGGGTTTGCGGGTGTTTCGGGCGCGGTTAATTCATCATCAGTTGAGGGAGTTTTCGGGGTGTTTTGTGGGTTTTCTTGAGACGTGGAATTGTCGTCGGAATTTGTCAAGTTTCCGGGTGACGGAAGGGGCGAAGTGTCAATTTTCGGCGGGTCGTCTTGGTTAGCGAGGGTGATATTTTCGATGCCGCTGTAAAACTTGACATCGTCGAAACGGACGCCTTTCAGCTCATTAAAACGCACGCCGACTGTGACTAAAGTGTCGCGAAACGGGAAAGTGTCGGCGATGTATAAATTAATCGCTTTTGCATACTCGCCGTTGAACAAAGTGGCAGTGTCAAATTGCGGAAAAGCCGCGAGTTCACGGCGTTCATAAGTCGATACAGTTGGTTTTGGCATTACAAGTATCAGCAAAAATCCGAGTGCCAAAATAGCGACAAAAATGACAATTGTTATAATTGACATCACATGTTTACTTGAATCTTTTTTTCTATTTCTCGTTTCGTACGAAATCATAAAATTCACCATGACCTTTCCGCAAAAATGCGTTTATATTTTTAGAACCGCCAGTATAAAAATGGGTTGTAACTTTGCCCGACCAAAAGCACTATACTGACTAAGAAAATTGACACGTAAAGCAGGGTCTTTACTGGCATTGCAGGGGTTTCAAGTTTCGGGTGTTTTTGTATAAATTTGTCAAACAAAACAGTAACGGGAGTGCAGCAAATTACTGCCGCGATTATCCAAAATAGGTTGTTGTAAAATACGACTCCGAGTGCGGCGTCGGCAACGGGCGCATCGCCGATGAAAAACATAATTTTCAGGTGAGTTGTCAACTTAGAAAAGTCTTCAAAGTAGAAAAGTTGCCACCCGACAAGTATCACTAACAAAGAGTAAATATTGCCGATAAAATTTAGACATTTCGGGAGTTTTTCAAATAATTTATGCAAAAATAAACGCTCAATACAGATGAAAATGAAGAAGTATAAACCCCATAAAACGAAGTTCCAAGAGGCTCCGTGCCATAGACCCGTCAAAAACCAAACCACTAATAAATTCAAGTATTGGTGTTTGCGATTACCTCCGAGAGGTATGTAGACATAGTCGCGGAAAAACGAGGAAAGTGATATGTGCCAGCGCCTCCAAAACTCGGTAATTGAGCGCGAAATATAAGGGTAATTGAAGTTTTCCTTAAACTTGAATCCGAAAATGCGACCCATGCCGATTGCCATGTCAGAATACCCCGAAAAATCAAAGAAAATTTGGATTGCGAACATGAAAATTCCGAACCATGCGCCGCTCACCGATAGCACTGTCAAGTTTCCGTCTAAATACTGCTCGGCAAGCTTCCCGGCTGCGTTTGCGAAGATGACTTTCTTAGCTAAACCGACCACAAAACGATGGATTCCGGTGCTAATATCGTCCAAAGTTGACACGCGATAATTGATTTCCGCTTCGACGTCTTCGTAGCGCACAATCGGCCCCGCGATGAGCTGTGGAAACAAAGTTACATACATCAAAAAACGGTAAAACGACTTTTGCACATTAACCTTGCCGGAGTAGACGCCGATTGAATACGACATGGTTTGGAAAGTGTAAAAAGAAATTCCAATTGGCAGTCTAAATTCGGGCACGGGCAGGGCCAAACCCGTGAGAAAATTTATAGTTTCTGTTATAAATCCGCTGTACTTGAACAGCACCAAAATGCCGATGTTTATTGCGATTGCCGCAGTTAGAACTCCCTTTGCTCTTGCATTAAATTTCGATTTATCTTTGGCGTTTTTCGCGGGTACATTTTTTAGTGTACCGATAATTCGCCCGGCAAAATAGTCAACTGCGGAACTTAAAACTAACAAAATCACCCAAACGGGCTCGCCCCACGCGTAGAAAATTAGCGAGAAAACTATAAGTACGATGTTTCTAATTGTTAGATTTTTCGTGAAAAAATAGCAAAATAGGCAGACGGGGAGGAAAATAAATATAAATAAAAGGTCAGCAAATACCATTTAATAACTCACTTTCATTAGAAATTCAAATTTTGTTCAACTCGTTTAGAATTTTGTCATTGTATGCGTCAAATTCGTCAAATTGCGTTTGGTATTGGTTAAACTCGGTAAATAATTTTTGTAAAGTTTCTGTGGCGATTTTTGTGTCATTTTTGCAATTAAAAGCTACTTGTTTGCGCTTTGATTTATTAGACATTAGGACGGAAAACCCGCTGATAGCGCAGATTCCCGCCACTACAAAAAGTAGATATTGTAGATATTGTAAATATTCTGCCGAGTCCCAATAAAGTCCGGCAAAAATCGCGCCGCCAATTGCTAATACAGCAAAAATAAAACTTAAATAGGCTTTGAAATTCTTTATAGTTTTCAACTCAGATTTCATTTTTTCGGTGTAAAAATTGTCAAGTTTCTTACATTCTTCACTCTCGTTTTCAAAGTTAACGATTGTGGAATAATCGTTGATTGTGATAGGGAGCGAGGTTGTTTTTCTGCTACGGTAGGCCTCTGTGTAATTATTTACGGCTTTGCATTGTAATTCTTTTGTCAAGGTGAACATATTTAGACGCATTTGGCCTTTGATTTCTTGATTTTCGCGCTCGAAAATCCAATTTATCATTTCCGAGATTAGATTTATTTGGTTTTTCGCACGTTTTTGCTCGGATTGAAAAGTTGATTTTGCGGCTTCAATATCGCCCGATAATTTAATTACTAACTCGTTAAAAACTATGTCACTATAGACATTTTCTTCGGCTTGATTAGGCGCGGAAATCAGCTCGTCAATATAGTTTTTGATGAATTCGTTTTTCTGCTCAACAGGCACATTGACGACCTTCAAAATGAAGTCTAAAATGTTAATATTATTTTTCACCGTAGCCATGTTACTTGACAAATCGTCGTATACTTTGCAGTGTTTACTCAAAAGTGCGTAATCGAACTGCTCGTACGATTGAGATTGCGATTGCAGGCGTGAATAATTTTGTTGAATTTTTGCGACAATATCAGCCTCGTTATACCCCTCGGCCCGCATACTTTCAAGGATTATATTGTTAATATATTCATTAATTTTATTGCGCGAATTATCGTCTACTGTTTCCAATTTATTTAATGTTTTGCTCACTAATGAAAACAACATCAAAAATGTGCGTTGGTCGCTCCCCGTTTGCTCACATTCTTGGTACAAACCGAACCAATTTAACGCCGAATGTTCACGTTGCATGCGTAAATTAAATAGCATGTAAAAGATTGAGCTGCGCTTTTTGTCTAAGAAAATTGCGCGCGACATTGCACGGTCTGCGAGCTCTTTGTCGTCGTTTTTCCACGCCATAACGCTAATCAGGGCGCAGGTTAGCCAGTAATCGGGGGTTTGAAGATGTTGAATTTCGACCGACTTCAAAATAGTTTTATCACTAACCATATTTACATCGAGATTGTCCATAATTCCCTGCACAATTTTGCGGACAGTGCGGTAATTTGAAAACTCGTAATATTTTTTATTATTAGCTTCACGGATTTTTTTATTCGCCAACTCGACATGTTTGAAGCGGGTATAAAGTCGCTCAATTTCGCCTTGAAGCGCGTAGGCATCGAGGATTGTCGTGCCGGACGAGCGAATTTTGTCGTTAGAATTGTCAAGTGTGTCGCGAATATGCGAGTTGAAATTTTCCAAAGTGTTATTTGCCGCGACGACACCGTTATCAATCAGCGACAAATCCCGCCTCAATTCGCGGTTAATCGATTCTTCTTTACTAAGCAAACTTTGAATATTTCTAATATTACTTCTCACCGCACTGATGCTCATTTTATCACTTCCTCGCTTGTAGATGCAGGCACTGCGCGCTCTTTTCCCCATTGTCTAATTTGTCTAATCATCTCGGGATTATTCTTAGAAATAGGAATAATTTCATTAAATTTACTTGACAAAAGGTTAAAGTTTACAATATTTTGGCCCTCTGATAACGCCATTTGTGCAATATCTTTAATTGAATATTCGATATCGGAATATGAAAAACCGTTAGATAAATTAACTAATTTTTCCATTTCACACTTATCAATTTCAATATGCAGTGATTTTTTTGCGTACAGTCTAATTGCGGCTTCGCGCTCGTTTTTATTGGGTAAATCTATAAAGAAAATCTCGGAAAAACGCCCTTTTCTGAACAATTCAAACGGTAGCGAAGTGATATTATTTGCGGTTGCAACGAGGAAAACTCTACTGTTTGATTCCTGTAACCAAAAAAGAAATTGACCCAGCACTCGCTTGCCCGTATCGTTGCCCGAATCGGCCACTGACAACGCTTTTTCAATTTCGTCAATCCACACAACACACGGCGAAACATTGTTAATAAATTCTAACGCTTCCTTCATTTTCTTTTCACTTTCGCCGACCCATTTGTCATAAACGGTGCCAATGTCAAAGCGGAAAAGCGGCAGTTCCCACTGCTTCGCTATCATTTTTGCGGAAAAAGATTTGCCGCACCCGGGCACACCCGCAAGCAGAATCCCTTTCGGGGTGGTTAAATCGCGCTCGTTTAATTCGTCGTCGGAGGCGAAAAATATTCGTTTTTTGTCAAGTAACCATCTTTTCAAATTGTCAAGTCCCGACACTTCCAACGCAGGATTTATATGAACCTCTTGCACGCTTGAAACCGCACCGTAGAGCCGACTTTTCTGGTTTGTCAACTCGTGCAAATGGTCTTTCAGCAACCCCTTATTACTCGCCAAAGCCGAAGACAAAATGTTCTCAATTTGAATTTCGGAAAACCCTCGCAAAAGTGTCGCCGCGTGTCTAATATTTTCGCTGTCCCACTCGATTTTATACTTCCCTTGAAACGCGGAAAGAAAGTTATTCAACTGCGAAATTCGCTCGTCAACATCGGGATAATTTAACGTTGTTAACATGCCGAATTGTGCTAATCGAGACCAGACAATGTCAGCTGTAATCAGTATTAAGGTGCTGTTAGTTTCTTTTGCGAGATATAGAATATTTAGAATTTCTCTACTGTAAATATTGTCGTCGCCAATGCGTTTTACATCGCCGAAAGCGAAGGTGGAATTTCTATTTTTTTTGAAAACTGAAGCGATATATCGCAATGGGTCGTCGTCAACATTTGCGGTTTGCGAATTACTGCCGCCAAGGGTGCAAACCTGCTTGAAATCAGTGTAATACGAGATTTTGCAGGGCGCTTCAATCGCTATTTCCCGCAGCAATCTTTCGGCGCGTTCGCGCTCGGACGAGTTGATAATTACAAGCGGCGTTCTTGCGCGAATATAATTATAAACTTCAGTTTTTACACAATTATAATTACCCATAATTTACCTTTAATTACTAATTAAAATAATTTTATTCTGCGAATTAAAAACAAAGAATCTTCCAAATCCGGGTTGCTAAATTCAAGCGATTCCTTGTGTAAATGTGCTAAAATATCAGTCCAGAATTTCTGCGTTTGTGCCTTTAGTGACCGCTCTAATTCCTGTTTGAAGTCTTTGTCTAAAAAGTCTAATTGCGTAAAGAACAGGCAACGATTAATTTCGTTGCGTAACTTGACAAATAGCGACGTTATGCCCGAAATTTCATTGAAAGATATTAACTTTTCCAAATTCTTAATGAAAACGGCGGTGCGATTATTTATCATTAGATTTACCGTTTCTGCAAGATTTTGATGAAATTGGACACAAATATAATCTTTTTCGGCGAAAAAACCTTTGGAAATAGACACAATTTCCGCGTCGCTAATTGTTGAAGTTTGCTTCAAAATGTTGAAACAATTCAGCCAATCTTCGTACGTAACAGGCGGCTCAAACCGCGATTCCTCCTGCATTTTCATCATGATTACTTGATGAAACTATACGGCGGTTCTAAATTCCAAGAAGGCAGTTTTTTGCTCATTTCTTTGAGTCGCCCGTCCGAAATTGAAATTTCCGCGTTTTGATTAGAGGGCGCGACAAAATTTTCGCGAACGCGCTGCTCCATCAATTGCTCAAATTCCATGTCTTGATTAGTTGCTTCGTTTGCCATGTTAGTTCTCCTTTTATATAAATTCAATTATGCTTAAAAGTTCATCTTTTTTCGCGCGATTTTCATCAAAATGATGTCTAAAATCGGCAATTTCCGACATACAAGTTGACAAAATATCAAGAGCTTTTCCGACACGAGCGGCATACTTTTTCTTTGCTCTGATGACGTTAAAAACGAGGAGCCCGGCGGATATTCCGGTTGCAATTAGAGAAAAAAGAGTTAAAAATGCAAGCCCGATTGACGCCAAAAAAACAATCATTAAAGTGATGTTAAATGTGTTAATGTACATATTTTGAAACTTGTTATTTTCAAAATAATTCTTCATACTTTGGATTTGTTCGGCACGGTCTTGACCGTTGCTGACGCCGCTCCATGCGTCGATTTTTAAGTTATATTCGCTCGGAAAATCGGCGTGTAACTTTGAATCCCAATTATTTACGGCGGTTCTGAACCACGATTTTGTATTTTGGAAAGCGAATTTTTTTACCTGCGGATTTGTTTGAGAAATATCATCGTAAATCGCCCACTTTATCATTTGTTTGCCTATGTTAAAGTGCTCATTTTGCAGTTTTTGCATAGCGTCAAATTGCGTTTGCGCTTTCTTTACAGAGCCCTCATTTGAAACAATAAAACGATAGTATTCTTGTTGATTTTTCAAGTCTAATTCCTCGGCATCGTAGTTGGAAATAAGGTCGATTAACACTGTATCTATGCGGCTTTTATAGTTGTCGTCATCTTGCGACTGGGCATCAACATCCAAGGTTTTTATGAACGTGATTAAACTGCTGTACTTGACAACATTTGCGTGTGATTTTTGAAGTTCATCGTTGTTAGTACAAAACTCCAAAAGTGAATTATAATTAAACTGAACAGGAATATTCAAGTTGTGTATGTAACTTTCATATGCGCCGAGAAGTTCGCTTGAAATTTGCTCATTTTCGTTGATAATTTTCATCCATTCATCAATTAAATCTATAACATTTTGCTCCAATTCCTTATCTTTTCCAAAAATTCCGGCAAGAAAAGCTTGCAAAAGTATAGCAGTTTCCTGTTGAAGCATTGCAGGATTAAGTGTTTTGAAATACTCGCGGAACCACATTTTTGCAGGTATCATGCGGTTAAATCGAAGGTTCATCAGACAAAAGAAAAGTGTAGTTTTAATTGCATCTCTGCGCCCACTTTCCGAAAGTGCGTTTTTTGCAACATCGGGGTAATTATTTACCCACGCAGTAATCGCAATTAGGGCGTAGGAAAGCCAATATCGCGAGCTTGTAATCCAAAGTTCTTCCGACAATTCTTGAATTGTACTATTTCGCACCAAATTAATATCAAAATCCCGCACGACCCCCAAAACAGTTTTCCGTATCGCTGTATAATTACTAAATTGTTCTTTGATAATTTGGTCGATTCTCAAAATATTTTCGTGGGCAATTTGTTTTTCCTCGCCATGCAGCATTTCGTCACGAAATTTGCTGATACTTGCATAGATTTTATCAGTCGTAGCCTGAATATTCGTGGTTGAAACGTGAACATTATTTACTTTTATGTCAACTTTCGATTTGAACGAATTAATCGTCTCGTCCAACCGATTAATTGCTTGCGAAGCGTTAGTCATATTTTCCTCCTAATTTGTATAGTTTCGGGTTAAATTCAGTTGAATTTTTCAATTGCGTTTAATAAATCAACATGCTTAGAATCGGCTTCTTTATAGTCTTCGCGCCATTGTTTCAACTCGTCTAAAGTTTGTTTTAGTAACAAAATACCTTTACGTTTCTTTTCAAGTAGAATTTTTCCCACATCAACAATTCTGCGCCAAAGCAGAAAACTGCCTACTAATCCTATTAAAATGCCGAGTGTGAGCGCGATTTTCGAGAATACAAAAAACATTACGGCAATAATAATTAATGCAACTAAGCATAAAAATATGTAGATTTTTACGAATTTATCTTTGAAAATATTTTTGAATTTGCGCTTATCATAATGTTTTTCAAGTGTTAGTTTTGCAGTTTCAAAATCGTTTTCACTGCAAACTAACGCACATTCATCGACCGTTATGTTATATTTTGTTTTCTCATTTTTTCTGTAAATCTCTGCAAAACGAGCCAATCCGTTTGCAATTCGTTCCTTCATAAACGTAATGGCGAAGCGCTTTACCGTGATTCCGGTTTGGCTTGCACCCTCATCAAATGCCCACTGTAAAAACAAATCGGCAAGCGATTTATTCTTGTTATTTGCGAACATTTCGTTATATTTTGCCTGCGCCGCACCGATGTCGCCTTTCGCGGCGACGACAGCTTCGTTAAGTTTCAAGTTTTGTACAACTTTCATCTCGTCATCGTCATAATCGCTGATTAGCGCGTACAAAACATTCTCAATTCGCTCGGCTAAATTATCACTTTCCTCGTCGGAAATCTCCGCTAAAGTGTTATAATATTTCGCAATTACAGCGTTTTTTTCGGCACTTGAAAGCAAGTCCAACATCTCGTCATATTCGGTGCAATTTTTGCGAAGAAAGTTATATTTTTGCTCCGTTGAATGAAGATAAACTTGTGCAAAAAGTAACGCTTTGTCGGAAATCTTTTTGCCGAAATCTACAGTCGCAGTCTCTGTTTGCGCCATCATTCTCTTAAAGCAAATAGCGATTTGCTCCTGAAATTCCGCATCGGCTCCGAACGCCCCGCTCAAGTAGGCCTGCAAAAGATATTGCCACTCGTCACTCAAATTATTCATATCAACGCGGTCGAGATAATTCAAGTACCATTTTCTTGCAGTTTCTATTCGATTAAAACGCAAATTAATTAGCAGAAAAAATAGACAGGTATTAAAGTAGTTCATTGACAACGATTTATTCATCGCGCGCTCGGCGGCTTCTCTTTCGTCACTTGCCCAGAGCATGACCGCCATAATCGAGTAGGCAAGCCAATATTCGGTGTTTTGCAAGTACGCTTTTTCGACTTTTTTGCGCGCATTTTCGCTTGAAATAATGTGTGAATCTATACCTATAACGTAGCCCAAAGTTATACGACGAAGCTCGTTATAATAGTGAAATTTAGTGTGATATTCGTCGGTAAATTGTGTCAAGTTTTTCGATGCGGCTGAGACATTTTTGAACGTAAAATATTGTGAAGTTAATTGTGTTAATTCATCAAAAACGTCTTTAGTGTCAATTTCCGCCTCGCCAACTTTCCCGGAAAGCCCGTCCATCAAGCCAAAAACCTCACGGTGCATGGTGTTACACTCGCTTATCAAGGCATTGACGTTGCGTATCGACGCATTTAATTCAGCTTCCAAAACCGCATTTTCGTTGACCAAATTATTGTATCGGCCCACGAGACGATTATACTCGCTAACTAACGATTCATATTCAAGACGTTCCGCATCGGTCACGTTGTCACTTCCTCGCTTTTTTATATTTTATAAACCGCGCATAACTGCTCTGTAACAGGGTTTAGGCCGCCTTGGTTTTTGGCAACAAACTTTCTGAACTTTACAAATCCCGTGTCAGTTTTTATCTCGGAATTTAACTTTACTTTTTTATTTAGAAGTAAATCGGCAATGTTTTTTGCGACTTCAAACCTGTCCGGCGTTGCCAAAATATACGCTTGCAATAAATTAGAAGTGATACTTTGTCCGGCGCAAGAAACTTGACAAGTTACATCAACAATATTTCTATTGCAAATGCCCGCAAACGCAGTGGTATTCGCTGTTTTTGATGTGTCGCTATCTTTGCAAAACAGCAAGTAACTTGACAACGCCCGCTCACTAATACTCGTCGCTGAATTAGCTATTAAAGCAAATAATTCCTTGTCAAATTTCCCGCTGTTTTCAGTGGAAATTGACTCCAAGTAACTGCTCACGGTATCGCCGCGCAACTGCATACCACAGGCGAGCAGTTTTTTTGTAAGCCGCGCTTTATTTTCCGCAGTATCAGCGGATTTACAGAGATAGCTAATGAAAGAATTCGGGTCGATTTTTAAGCCTTTGTCAACTAAAATATTGATAATTTTCTCTTTAATTTCACTTGAATCAGAGCTGTTCATGTACTTTGAAATTAAATCGTTAAAAAAGCTTTTATTTAAGTCTAAAGTGAAGATTTTTTCAACAATTAACGGTTTATTTTCGCCGTCTGTATCGGTGCTCAAAACATACTTTTCAACGGTGTTAGTTTGTATCACCGAGACCGTGTCAAGCAAGGCGGGGACTACCTCGAGCCGAATGTCAAGTTTGTCATTATTGAAGCAAAGATAGTTGTTAATTACCGCTTCTTTTGACTTTGCATCAACATTAAAAGAGAGCATTATTTTCAAGAGCAAAACCTTGTCATCAGCGGCCAAATCAGACCTTGACAGTAACGAAATGATGTATTTTGAAGGCATCATCACATACTTCCCCGAATCCCTCAAGACATTCAATGCCGTTGCAGAAACATTAGAATTTTCCGCAGAAATTGCAAACTCGACAATTTTGTAAGCATCATCATCACTTAATTGCTCACAGCAGACCTGCCGCAATACATATTCGACAGTTTCAAAGTCGGCAGTTGCTGATAAAAACGTGATTAATTTTTCTAAATCTGTTCTAATATTTGCGGCGTAAAAACTACCGATTACCAACCCCTTAGTGGGCGGCGAATCCGCTGAGGAAGCGAGATAATCGTCAAGCAGACGCTTATCCTCGGGCTTGAAATTTTGCGCCTTCAAAAGTAAATTTATACACTTGAATTTGTTTTCGTCGTCGGGATATTTTTGAAGGATTTCATTTAGTGTAAAAACAACGTCAATATTTTCCGAATTATTAATAATTTTGTCAACTAAATCGTATTTTTTATACTTGAGCGCGTAACCCAACAAGTTCTTGTTCGGCTCCTTTGCAAAGACCTGCTCGGCGTTCAGCAAATTTGCAATAAAATCGCGCCGAGTTGTATCGTTCAAAGAGTCGTAAACCAGCACCAGCGTTGCGTTTACGTCGTCATTTTCTATAAATTCATACAGTGATTCTTCCTCGTCTGAAATGCCTTTATTTATCGCGCAGAGCGCCTCATAATTTCTTTTAACTTGTGAAAAAAAGTTCCTGATTTCACCCTCCGGACACCCGCCCGGAGTTATCGCAGTTATCATTTGAAACGCGATTTTCGCGATATAAGTTCCGATATAACGCGAGTCAATTTTTTCACATTCTATCAAGTCTTTTTGCGCGCTGTCTAAGCGGCGATAGGCGACATTTAGCAGCACCTGCCGCACCACATTATTAATAGTAAAAAGACCGCTGTACTGCTCGGTGCGTTCGATTTCCGCGCCGCAATACAGGCATTTCCAAATCTTTTTTTCCTTTATATGTTCTAATTTACCCGCACACTGACTGCATTTACGGGCAACATAACTTACACTCATAAATTTTCACCAACTTGACAAAAAATATTTAGAAACTTGACAAAAATATTTAGAAACTTGACAAAAATATTTAGAAACTTGACAAAATTTATTTAGAAATTAACAGTTTCTTATTCCGCTCGACATACAGCAATTCCAGTGCTGAACAGGCTTTCATGGCTTGCTCAGTTTCGCCGTTCCCGAAATAATCTCGCAATTGCGAGACCTTTTGCTGTATACGTTCCTCAACATCGGCGACCGCTTCATTTGTCATGGGGTCGGAGTATTTAATTGTCTCGGAAAGTTTCCTCAATTTTTGCTTTAATTCCGCGTCTGTACAAGCGTCAAGAAGTACGTCTACATCTACGTTTGCGGACTTATGCCGCACTATGTTTTGCTTATAATTTTCGCTGATATTTTGGACGGTATCGCGAGCCATAATTGCGATAATTGCGACGACCAAAAACGCGGCAAGCATGAGAATTTGAACAACCGCGGCAATCGTCATTCCAATTCGCTGTAAAAACATGAACACAAGGCCCACGCAAAGTTGCGAACTTAGATAGAAAACCGAGAACGAAAACAGCGGCATTCCGAAGAACGCCGTCTCGATGTCGGCTTTTCTGAACGCGAAAAACATACTCGTAATTTGGAGCGCGAACGCCAACATTGAAAAGCTGTAACTTAACCAAAACACGCCCGAAAAATTGTTGAAAATTATGAAGATGAGCATGTTGTAAACGCCGATTAACACTGCGTAAATCACGCCGGTCAGCACTAAGTTTTTTTGTTTTTGCATTTGTTAATTCCTCCTATTTATTTTTATAATTTCTCGCCACATTCAAGGCAAAACTTACCGTTTGCAGGTATTTCGATGCCGCATTTCGGGCATTTTTTTGCCAACGCCGCGCCGCAATGCAGGCAGAATTTCCCGCCCGGAGTAGCCTCGCCGCAACTTGAACAAGTAACCCCATTTTCCTGAGGTTGAACTTGGACAATTTTCTCGCCACACTCGAGACAGAACTTTGCGTTTTCTTGAATTTCCGCATTACAATGCGGGCAATTCGCGGGTTGTGCACCCGAACTTGACTGCGAATCTGCGTCTGTTTTCGGGGTGAAAAATTCGTTTACGTTAACTGCGCCCGCGCCCCTTGAACCTATTGGTGAAGCCGCTCCGACCGTGTTTTTCGGGGGTGTTCCCGACGGCAACGCCGACGGCTCTAACGCGCCTCTCGCAATATCGGCGATACTG
Organism: Oscillospiraceae bacterium; assembly: GCA_009777155.1. Classification (GTDB taxonomy): domain Bacteria; phylum Bacillota; class Clostridia; order Oscillospirales; family Ruminococcaceae; genus Ruminiclostridium_E. Next base: position 17,133 of record WRMK01000006.1, on the reverse strand, counting down.
CCGCTCATCGCCGTACCCATCATAAAACCGCCGACCGCGCCGCCCATATTGCCCATTGTACCCTCGTTTCCGGCGAATTTCTCGGCTATCATCATCTGCCGTTCTTCCTGCCACGAGTACCCCTCAATCAGGCGCCCCGAGCGGCGTTCCTTGGCTTTTGTCACCGCCTCGTAATCTTCTCGCGGCACCTCGACAGTTTCTATATTAAAGTATTGAATTTTTATGCCGTATTCGTCGAAAATTTCGTCCAACCGCTCTTTGATAACGCCGCTCAATTCAAAGACGTTTGCGTTAATCATAAAGTAGCTCAACATGCCGTTTATCATGATTTTTGAGAGACAATCTTTGACGTGTGAAGAAATAATTCCACGGAATTTTTGTATCATTTCTTCGGGCGAAAATCCGTCGCGGAAGCCGACCATTTTGAGCATAAATTTTCTTGATTCCGCGACCGACACGGTCATACTTCCGTTCGCCATGACGTGCATAAATATGTCGTAGAGCGGGTCTTCAAGGGCAATCGGCCCGAACGTCCCCCACCGCAAATCCATCGCGTGGACCTTGTTGATAAAGAAAATTTTGCACGGAAACGGCGATTTCCCATCGGTTGGAATTTCAATCAAGTTGCGCGCCAACGGGATATTCGGGACCGAAAGCGTCCTGCGCCCCGGCCCGAATAGGTCGGCGGCGTTGCCGTTTATAACCAAAAGTGCCTCGTGAGTTTCATCAACCACGAGTTGAGAAGTGGCGTTAAAATCCTCCTCCGGAAACTTCCAGACGAGCGCGTCGGGCGAGCCGTCGAATTTTATCACCTCTGATATTCCCTTGACCGACCTAATCATCACTGACCTCCTAAAAATTCAGTTGCTAAGTAGCTATACACAATAATTATATAATTTTTTAACAAAAATGTCAACCGTTTAAGTCGAAAAAATCTATTATTTGTCGAATGTGTCTAAATATTGTAGTATTTACTCGGGGGAGTATGTACATATGTAATAGTCGATATAAAACAACGCCCCCGAATTACATCGAGGGCGCATATTTAGACATACAAAAAACCTTACCCCTTAACATCAAGCAAGCCGCCGACTTCGCCGATGCCCGGTGTGGGCAGATTCACAAGCTCGGACACGAGCGATGAAGCCGCCGCGGCCTCGCCCTCCATAGCCATGCCGAGGACTTTGATGCCGATTTGGCCTTGCGTGGTCGCGATTGCCGCATTAGTTGCAAGCCCCGCCATTGTAGAAACGTCCATTTTTCACCAAACCCTTTCTGCACAAAGTTGTGCCGCTAAAAGATTATTTCCCGCAATTATGCGGCGTTATTTCAAGGTTTACACCAAACCCTTTCTGCACAAAGTTGTGCCGCTCAAATTTATATAATTTTCTCCCTAATTTCACTCGCCAATTTCTCGCAGAACTGCTCCACTCCCACGCTTCCGAGGTCGCCGTCTTTGCGGGAGCGGACGGAAATCTGCTGATTCTCGACCTCGTTGTCGCCGATAATCAGCATGTACGGAATCTTTTGCAGCTGCGCCTCGCGGATTTTGAAGCCGACTTTTTCGCTCCTACTATCTATATCGGCACGAATTGAGTGAAACTTTAGCGATTTTAGAATATTTTCGCAAAATTCATTGTGACGGTCGGCAATCGGGAGAATCCGCACCTGCTCGGGGGCAAGCCAAAGCGGGAACGCGCCTGCGTATTTCTCGATTAGCAGTGCCAATGTCCGCTCGTAACAGCCGATTGACGAGCGGTGCAGAATTATCGGGAATTTTTTTTCACCGTCGCTGTCGGTGTAGACCATGCCGAATTTCTCGGCAAGCTGAAAGTCAATCTGGATGGTGATTAGCGTGTCTTCCTTGCCGTAGACGTTTTTGATTTGAATGTCGAGTTTCGGGCCGTAGAACGCGGCCTCGCCGTCGGCCTCGTAGTAATTCAGGCCGGTTTTGTTGAGAATTTCGCGCATGAAATTCTGGGTGCTCTCCCAATTTTCGGGGTCGCCGACGTACTTGTCGCGGTTGTTCTCGTCCCACTTTGAAAAGCGGAAATTTATGTCTTCCTCTAACCCCAAAGTCTTGAGCATGAACCGCGCCAAGTCAAGTGCGCCTATGAATTCTTCCTCGACTTGGCTCGGCGTGCAGACAATGTGGCCCTCGGATAGCGTGAATTGGCGCAATCTGATTAGGCCGTGCATTTCGCCGCTTGATTCGTTGCGGAACAGCGTCGCGGTCTCGTTGTAGCGTATCGGTAGGTCGCGGTATGAGCGGGCGCGGTTGAGATAGGATTGAAACTGAAACGGGCAGGTCATCGGGCGCAGTGCGAAGACTTCCTTGTCCCGCTCCTCGTCCCCCAGCACGAACATTCCGTCCCAGTAATGGTCGTAATGCCCCGAAATTTTGTACAGGTCGGACTTTGCGAAGGACGGCGTTTTCGTCAACTGATAGCCGCGTGCTTGCTCCTCGTCCTCGACAAAGCGTTGCAGAATCTGCAAAATCCGCGCGCCTTTCGGCATCAGAATCGGCAAGCCCTGCCCGATAGTTTCCGAAGTCGTGAACAGCTCCAATTCCCGCCCGAGCTTGTTGTGGTCGCGCTTTTTCGCCTCCTCGAGCCGCTCCAGATGCTCCTCAAGTTGTGCGGCTTTCGGGAACGCCGTGCCGTAAATTCGCGACAGCATTTTATTTTTCTCGCTCCCGCGCCAATATGCACCGGTGCAACTCAACAGCTTGAACGCCTTGACCCCGCCGGTACTCATCAAATGCGGGCCGGCGCAGAGGTCTGTAAATTCCGATTGGCTGTAGAATGTTGCGGTCTCGCCTTTGGATTTCAGTTCGTCAATCAACTCGATTTTGTAAGGTTCGTCCTTGAATAATTCCGCGCCGTCAACATCGGGGGTGGTAATTTGGAGGTCGTCCTTGACAATCTTCTTCATCTCGGCCTCGATTTTGTCGAGGTCTTCGCGGGTGAAGGGCTTTTCGACGTCGAAATCGTAGTAAAAACCGTTCTCAATCGCAGGGCCGATGCCGAGTTTGGCCCCGGGAAACAGCCGCTTGACCGCCTGTGCAAGAATATGCGCGGCGGTGTGACGGAAGACGTCCTTGGCGTTGGAATCCGCATCGAAAGTCAGTATGTCAAGGGTGCAATCGGCCGCGATTACAGTCCGCAGGTCCCGCACTTCGCCGTCAATCCGCACGGCACACGCGGCCTTAGCCAGCCCCGCGCCAATCGACTTCGCAACATCGTAAGCCGACAGCGGGCCGTCAAATTCACGCTTGTCGCCGCTTTTTAAGGTTATAACTATCATATTTTTGTCCTCTCTTTTTATCTACTGAGACTATTTTAGCATATATTTTTGGGTTTGTCAAATTTTTGTGGGGGCGGGGCGTTTTTGCGGGGTTGTGGTGTTTCCGTGGGGTATGCGGGCGAACACAGTTCGCCCCTACAACAGAAAAATTTTTCTGCCGTTAATAATTATTAATGTAGGGAACGGTTCGTAACCGTTCCGAAAGTCGGCGCAATTTTATAAGCGGAACGGTTCTAAACCATCGAGCATTTAATCCTCCCTTAACTCCGCAAACAAATCCTTTGGGGTCTTGAACCGTTTCAGTCCTACCCCCGCTTCGGCGTCTTCGATTGCGGCAATTGTGGTCGCGTTCAGCCGCCTTTGGGTTGCAACCTCAAACGGAAGCCTCTGCTCCCTTATGACCGCTTTTGCAAACATATTGACGGCAACGGAAACATTCATTCCGACCTCGCCGCAGAAATCTTCGAGGGCTTTTTTAACGTCCTCGTCCATACGAACATTCAAAACAGCTTGTGCCATATACAACACTCCTTTTTATTTTATAGTAACACAACACACACACTTTGTCAATACATTGTGTGAAATTATTTTTCGTCTTACAATGCACCCATTAATCAAAAAATAAAAATATTTCCAAAAACTATTGCATTATATGGAAATCTTTGGTATAATATAGACAGCAAAAGTTTCAGTAGGGTCACACTTTGTAATAAAAGGCAGATTAAAGTAGAAAATGAGGTGAAAAATCATGAAGACCGGCTTAACCGAAATTATTTTTCTCTACGACAGCAACCCGCCGATGCCGAATTTTGACAAGCAGGCGCGGAAAAATTTCAGCGACTTTTTCTCCGGCTTGAAAAAAACCGATGCGGAAATAAAGGTCACGTTCATTACTTACGGCGGCGATGGGTGCCGAATTATCGAGGACGATACGCCCGTGGCGGCGGTACGAATGAGCGCGAAATACTTCGAGACTGCGGGCGGGCGGCGCGACTTTTTTGACGCGGCGGCGTCTGCGATTGTCAAAAAGGGCGAGAATTACAGCGCGACCGACGAGGCCGAGCACCCCGAAAACGTCGTGTTTGTGCTCACCGCGTTCGGGCGGGACAACGCCAGCAAAAATTTTACCTACAGCCAAGTCGCGGAGATGGTGGGGCATCAGACCTACGTTTATAAGTGGAAGTTCTTCTGCCTGACGACCGATATGACGGTGTCGGGGCAGTTGGATATTCCGGGCGATTCGGTGATTATTTTGGGCAGTGACGGCGAGGGCGAGGACTTTCTTTCAAAGGGGTTGAAGGTTTTGGGGGAGAAGGTTGTTCAAGGAATAATTAATAATGAATAATGAATAATTGGGGAGTCGCTCCGCGACGGTTTTCCGATTGAATAATTCAAAACTCGTGTTCCGGTCTTTCGCGATTTTAATCCCAATAATCGTGAAAGAACAGCACGCGAGTTTTAAGTTTTGTTCATTGTTCCTTATTCCCTATTCCTTATTCCTTATTTCTGCGACGGTTTTCCGATTGAATAATTCAAAACTCGTGTGAATACTTTCGCGATTTTAATCCCAATAATCGTGAAAGAACAGCACGCGAGTTTTAAGCTTTGTTCATTATTCCTTATTCATTATTCCATATTAATTGTCCTCTTGCCACTTCAAAAGCGTAGTAGTCAATTTCTCGGTGAGTGCGGAATAATACAGCGGGAACATCGCATCCATGCAGCCGAGCAGGAACATGTTGCGGTTGTTGATGACCGACAGCTCTTTGCCGCGTGTGTAGACCCACCGCCTGAACCACTCGCCGTCGAACGGGGGTTCGGTGTGGCGGGTGCGGGCGATTTTGAGCATGGTTTTGAGGTCGCCCTCGATTATTTCGCCGAAATTCTCTGCGCCGCGTTTGACCGCCAAGGCGTAGAGGTCTTTGATATGGCTTTCTTTCAACGGGCAAAACTCCATGGCACGCCGCAAAAACGGCAGACGTATCACGAATGCGTAGTGCAACATTGCCTTGATACGGCGAAATTCCTCCGAATTCATCTCGCCGATTTTGACGTCGCTGACTTGAATCCCGAGGTTGTCCAAAGTCCCCGGGTTGGTGACGTCCGAAAGGGCGACCTTGAAAATATCCTTGCAATTGATGTTGTAAAAATCGCCCTCGGAAATAACGTAGATGTACTTCATCGTGTTAAAAAGCGACTCCGCGGTGTTCTCGACCATCTCGGTTAGTACTGTTCTCTCTTTGAACTCGAAATCCATAATTTTTAGTTACCTGCCGCCTTTCGGTTCGCTGAATGGCAGGTGGTTTTGCCTTTCGTAAGATTATAGGTGTTGGTGATTTTGTAGGGCAGGGGCTCTGCTCCTGCCGTTTGCAGATTGCAGGGGACGGCGGGAGCAGAGCCCCCGCCCTACAGAAAAATTGTCCATTATCAATTGTCCATTATCAATTGTCCATTGTCAATTGTCCATTGTCAATTGATATATTTCCCCCGCTATACAAGCGGGGGAAAATTTTTATTTCGCAGTCGCGGTGCTGTAAAGCAACTTCTCGTATTCCTCAATCGGCATTGGTCGCGCGAAGTAGAATCCTTGCGCCATGTCGCACCCGAAACCTTTCAGCAATTCCGCTTGGTCTTTGGTCTCGATACCCTCGCAGATTGTCTTCATGTGCAGTGCTAATGCCAACGAAATGACGTGTGAAAGTATGTCATTTGCGCGTTTGTCGTAGGATTCGGTGAGGAAACTTCTGTCGATTTTCAGAATATCCACGGGCAGATTCCGCAACATGTTGAGCGACGAATAGCCTGTGCCGAAGTCGTCGATTGAGATGTGGAAGCCGTAGTTTTTCAGCTCTCTGAAGACCCGTGTCAGCACGTCTAAATTCTCGAAGGCGACACTTTCGGTGATTTCAACTTCAAAATACTTGGTCGGGACTTCGTACTTGGCGCAGATGTCGTACATTTCCCGCGCGAAATTCGGCTGATACAGGTTCATGCGCGAGACGTTGACCGAGATTGTCTTCATGCTGTAACCGTGCGAGAGCCAGTTGCGCTGTTGTTTGCAGACTTCCTCGAACACGAATCTATCGGTCTTGAGGATAAATCCGTTCTTCTCAAATATGGGTATAAACGCGCCCGGCGGTATCATCTTGCCGTCTCTGAACCATCTCACGAGTGCCTCCGCGCCGATAATTTCCGAGCGGTTTTGCAGGTCATACTTGGGTTGCAGGAAGACTTTGAACTCGTTGCACTCCAACGCGCTTTCCATGACGTTCTCGATTTTCTTTTCTTCACGAATCTTTGAGAGCATGTCGCTGTTGAAGAACGCCGAGGTGCTTTCATTATTGTCCTTGATAGTTTTGCGGGCGAGGTCTGCGCGGTCAACCATGGAGCGTAAATCCATGAAGACATCGTCAATTTTGTAAATGCCAAACAGCAAAACCAACTTGAACTCTTGAATATCGTAGTAGGCATCGTTGATTATGGAGTTTATGCGCTCGAAAATATGTTCCTCGGTCTCGTATTTGATTAATATGTAGAAGTGGTCGGCGGATACGCGGGTATAGGCCTCGCCGTCTTTCACGTTTCGCCCGACTACATCGGCAAGTTTTTTGAGTACCTTGCTGCCCTCGTCATGCCCTAAGTGGTCATTAACAGTGCGGAATTTGCTGATGTCCATTGAAATCATCGCGTGTTCTTTGCCGGGGGCCTCGATATTGAACGCCTCGTTTACGTCTATGATAAACTTCTCGTAAGAGGGCGCCTCGGTGAGGGCGTCGGTGTATTTGAGGTAGTCGCGCTCGCCGACAACCTCGTTGTATCTGCGTTTCGAGAACCATGTAAACACACCGAAAATCAGCAGTAGCGAGGTGAATACGACCGTGAAACTGACCGTGAACACCATGACTAAGGCGAAGACGTTGTTCGTAACCGAGTTAATGTCTTTCAAGAGCGCGACGGTGAGGACTATCCATGCGTTGGCGTCGATTGCGTCGAATGATGCGTAGTAGGTGTCGGAGTCGTGGGTGAAGGTGAAGTTTCCGTGGGCATCGCGCTGTGTTAGGTTAATCGGTTCGTCACTGTTCGGCTCGATAGACTCAAACGGCGTAATCCCTGCGCTTAACCCCAATATATCCTTGTTCGGCGGCAGTATTACCACCCCGTCTGAATTGATTATGTAGTTGGCAGCCTTGCCGCCGAAAGTGTCGGTATTCAGGATTTCAACGAGGTCGGCGGTTTCCATGGCACACGCCAAAACCCCTGTTATGTGCTGCCCTGTGTAAGACGGGACGGCGAAGACGTTGACCGGAGTACCCGTGAAGTCGTTCGTCAAGACCTCGGAGATATTCGGGACACCTTTCAGCGCCATCTCGAAGTAGGAACGCCTGCTCAGAATTGCAGAGCCATTATTCGGAGAAATGGCTTCACCATTTGCGTTTATGTATACCAAGTCGTAAAAGGTGTCGTTTAGGCTCGCGACTTCCTGAAGGTGTTCAATCTTCTCGGCCTCGGACATGGTGTTGAAGTTCGGGAAAAGTTTGGCAAGAGTTTCGGCAGAGGTCAGCAGTGAGCGCAGTTCACTCTCGTAAGAGCGCGCCGCCTCAACCGCGACATTGTCGAAATAAATCTTATTGTCCTCCTGCAAATTTTCGCGGAAGACGAACATATATGTGATACAGGCCGCGACAAAAGCGGCGGTGACTAAGGCGATTATTGCAATATACTTTATTTTGAGCTTCTTCGACATGCTTCCCGTCATAATCCCAACGTCTCCCCTCAATTAATTTTCGTTAATTCTATTATACATGACTAAAAAACAAAAAGCAATACGTTTTACATAAATTCCACAAAACGCCTAATTATTTGTAAAAAATTTAGTAAAAATGACTATGAAAATGCCGATTACTTGTATATATTTAAGCCGCCGGACAAAACCGACGGCTTTTTTCTGCAATCAAACAACAAAAACAAACTGTTTTTACTTGCGGTGTGCAAAGGATTGGCAGTCTGTACATTCTTCTTGGTTAGGGTCGTTTTCGTGTGTTCCGACTTGGATTTTTTTCAATCCGCAGAAACCGTCGTCGGCGCAGTGATTGGCGCAGTTATAAATAGAGCAGGCGATAGCCTTGTTTGCGTATTCAGCCATATTTTTACCATTGTCCTTCCTGCACGAGATTCGTGCGAAAAAGTTTCGTTTCCCCCGATTTGCACCGGGTCTTTCGAGGTTTTTCCTCATTATTGATAATAACGGCGTATAATCTTATACACCGTTATTATTGTTTGTTGGTTTGTGTTGATTATGCGTTGTTATTTTTTTCTTTGGATTTTGTCAAAGCCTGTTCGACGGCGTCGATGTCGTCTTTTTCGCACATAGCCTTGACGGAATCGTAGGCTTCGTCTACGGTTTTGGCTTTTCCTATGTGTAAAAGCACCGAACGCAAAATGGCAGAGGTTTCTCGTGACATGAATTATTTTCCTCCTTTCGACGGTTTTTCGGACGTTTGCGTGGGGTTTGCGGGTGGTTTTGAATTTACGGGCGAACGCAGTTCGCCCCTACGTTGAAAAGCTATACGGGCAACAGGGAAATTCACGGACGACCGGGGGCGGTCGTCCCTACAGGTTGAACCCTGTGATGTAGGGGCGGGCTTCCATGCCCGACCGCAGACAACGCTGAATTTACGGGCGGGCAATGCCCGCCCCTACGTTGTTGCGGGTTGGTTGTTAATTATTATCAATTTTAATAAGCCTTCTGATTGCATTAACAGCGCAGGTGATTGCGCGGTCGGAGTTTTCGGTGTGGCGGTCGGGGAGGCCCGCTTTGGAACGCTCGACGTTCCAAAGTGCGGTCAGCACTGCGCCCGCCCGAACGCCGCGGGTCATTGCGACTGCGTATATTGTTGCGGCTTCCATTTCCGAGGCGAGGCAACCGCACCGCAGAAAACTTTCCCAGCGTTGCTCCAAAAACGCCGCTATCGGCATTGTTTCGGGCTCGACCTCGCCGTAGAAACTGTCCTTGCTTTGCACCACGCCGACGTGAAAGCGTTTGCCGTCCTCGTCTTGTGACAACTGCTCGGCCGCTTCCGCTAACGCCTTTGTCACCGCGAAATCGGCGACTGCGGGATAGTGCGGGGGCAGGTACTCTTGGCTTGTGCCGTCGCCGCGGATTGCCGCTTGTGCGACTATCAAATCGCCGCCTGTTACCGCCAAATCCATGCCGCCGCTCGTCCCCACTCTTATAAAGGTATCCGCGCCACACCTTATCAGCTCCTCGACTGCAATCGCCGCCGACGGCCCGCCGATGCCCGTTGACACCACGCTGACCTTCTCGCCGTCAAGCTCCCCCGTGTATGTATTGTACTCGCGGTTGCAGGCGACCTGAACGGCGTTCTCAAGCCGCTCGGCAATCAGCGGCACCCGCCCGGGGTCGCCGGGGGTGATGACGTATCTGCCGATTTGGGCGGGGTTGGTTTTGATGTGGAATTGGAGGTTTTTGTTGAGTATGCTCATGGGTTTGTACCTTTCTGATTCTGTAGGGGCGGGCATTGCCCGCCCGTGGGTTTTCGGTGGTGTGGGGGGTTGCGGGCGCGTGGGATTTTACGGGCGCGCAATGCGCGCCCCTACAAATCGCGTTTCTCTAATACGGATTGCGCGGGCGCATTATCCCTGTCGCGGCGTTTTTGAAAATACTGCGGGTTTATTGCAAAAACGTACAGGATTGTAAAAATACTCATGAACATTTGCGGCAGATACATGAACGAGCCGGTGAAATACGGGGTTATGAGCGAGTGCAGGTATAGCGCGAGTGCAGTCCCGACGAGCGAGAAGCCCGCCGCCGTCTTCGATAAATTCAGCATTACCAAAAAGCAGGGGACGAAATAGCCGACGATTGACATTATTACCCAGAACAGCAAAATGCCGTGCATGACCTCGAAATACTCGTCACTCCGCATCATCAAAGGCACAAACAGCCCGAAAATCAAGCCCCAGATTGAGGTGAGCAGTATGACTAAAACTTTTATTGTTATTTTTACAGCTTTCATGTTGTTCTCCGTTTGATGTTGTTGTTAAATGCGCTGTCTGTAGGGGCGAACTGCGTTCGCCCGCATAGATTTACGCGATTGCGTGGGGTTTGCGGGCGGGCAATGCCCGCCCCTACATAATATATTTTCAAGTATACCATACATTTCCAAAAAAATCAATTTATTTTTTCAACTCCGGAAATTTGTACCAAATTTCCTCCGCAGAACGGGCAAAGCCCGTCCTTTGGCAAAACCGTAAAATTTTTCACGGCTTTGGTAAGGAAGTTGCTTTGCCAAAATCAAAAATTAAATTATTCCTCTTATAAATCCTGCCGAACTTGTCAATCATAACAGTAGACTTTTCATTGTTAAAAGCGCGGCAACGCTTTTCAAGTCTTATATATAAATAAAGAATCGGAGTAAATTAAAAATGAGGAAATTTTTTTCGGTAACATTCAAAGCGATGTATGCTATGCTCGCTTGTGGTATGCTACTATTATGTGTAATATTCTGCTTCTATTACACAAGATTACCTGACAAGTTTTACCTTTCGGGCGATGCGCCCTTAAATATACGCACTTTTTTTAGGATTACCGCCGAGTATGACGGTGAAAATGCAGATACGCCCGCAGTTTTGCAGGCTTTGTCGAGTACGGACGAGACCATTTCCGCTATGCCCGACAATGAAGTGCAACAAGTGCGCCTAAAACTTTTCGGGCTGATTCCTATTAAAGAGGTAGAGCTTGAGCGAATTGACCGACCTGTGTTGGTGCCGCTCGGAACGCCTTTCGGGATTAAAATCAAGACCGAGGGCGCGGTTGTAACCGGCTTCGGCAATGTTGACGGCGAAATGTCCCCTGCACAGGCGGCGGGTATACGAGTGGGCGACGTTATAAGAAGTGTAAACGGCTTTCACATTGAGAAAAGCGAGGATATAACGAGAGCGGTGCAGCTCGGCGGCGGCAATGCAATCGTGGACGTTCTGCGGGACTCGCGGGAGATGATTTTCGAGGTCAGCCCTGTGTCGTCGGGCAGGGATAACGTCTTCAGAATGGGCGTTTGGGTGCGGGTCAGCTCGGCAGGTATCGGCACAATGTCGTTCTACGACCCCGAAAGCGGCATGTTCGGCGGATTGGGGCATGGTGTATGCGATGTGGACACGGGCAGGCTTTTGCCGATTTCAAGCGGTGAAGCGGTCTCGGTGACAATCAGCGGTATCGTAAAAGGCAGACCGGGCAACCCGGGCGAATTGGCGGGGACTTTCTTGTCGAGAGTGCCGATTGGGACAATTCAGCGGAACACGGCGGCGGGGGTTTTCGGGATGATGAATTACGCGCCGACTCTCGAATCGGGAATACCCATGGCGTTCAAGCAAGAGGTCAAAACCGGGCCGGCGACAATCCTCTCAACAGTGGCGGGGACTACACCCAAAGAGTACGAGATTATGATAGAGCGGCTCGATTACAACGAGAATAATCAGGTGAAAAATATGGTAATCCGAATCACCGACGAGGAGCTTCTCGGCAAAACGGGCGGGATTGTGCAGGGCATGAGCGGCAGCCCGATTATACAAAACGACAAGCTTGTCGGCGCGGTGACGCATGTGTTCGTGAGCGATTCGGCGCGGGGCTACGCGATTTTCGCCGAGAATATGTACAGGGTCATGAGGGGTTTGAACGGCGAGTGGATTTCCGAGGTCGAGCCGTGTGAGGAGATTATTGACTTGGGGGACGCGGCGTGATGACAATGTACAATTGACAATTGATAATGGACAATTGACGTAGGTGAGATGGCGTGTAAAAATTAATGTGTAGGGACGACCGCCCCGGTCGTCCGATAGATACCCGAAACGTGGGGTTCATTACGGGCGCGAAAAATTTCCCGAAACATGGCGCGGTGTTTTGTAGGGAACGGTTCGTAACCGTTCCGACCTATAAATCGCACGGCTTTGTAAACGGAACGGTTAAGAACCGTTCCCTACAATAAAATTTTTTCACAACTTTGTAAACGGAACGGTTAAGAACCGTTCCCTACAATAAAATTTTTTCACAACTTTGTAAACGGAACGGTTAAGAACCGTTCCCTACAATAAAAATTTTTAACAACAGTAGGGCGGGGGTTCTACTCCCGCCGTTTTACGAGGTGCGATTTACGGCAGGAGCAGGAGCCTTGGGGCTGAACCCCCGAGTTCAGCCCCTGCCCTACATAGTTGACAAGTAATCCAATTTGTGGTAATATATTAATGTGTAGAAACAATAGTCGGTTGCAGAAACCCACGGGCGAACACAGTTCGCCCCTACATACAGCGCATTTATAAACAACATCAACGTAGGAGCGAACTGTGTTCGCCCGCAAATCCGCAGTTGTGTGCAAATGTGTAGAAACAAAACAGGATAAAAACCTGTAAAACAACGGAGGGCGTATCCCATGCCGCAATTTTTTATTAAAGTTTGCAGGCGTGGGGGCGGCATGGTAAAAGAAAATATGCAAGCATTAATTTTAAGCGTAATCGCCGGGGCGGGCGGGACCGGTCTTGGCGGGTTGTTTACGGCGGCTATTGGGAAACGCTCGGCCTCGACCGGCTGTTACATGCTGTCGTTTGCGGGGGGGGTTATGATAAGCGTGGTCTGCTTTGGGCTTATGCCCGAGTCGATTGACTTGTTGAAAATAAGTTATTCGGACTTTTCGAGTATCGCGCTTGCAATTGCGGGGCTGATTTTGGGGATTGTTATCGTGTTGATTCTGAATCGAATTGTTGATAGAATTACTATTGCGGGGCTTGCAAATGAAGACAAGTTGAAAATCCACCACACCCCCGAAGAGCTGTATCACAGCGGCAATCTCGACAAGAGCAAGCTGTTTCGTTCGGGATTTCTGATGTTGGTGGTGATTGCGTTGCATAATATTCCCGAGGGCATGGCGATTGGCGCAGGCGGTACTTATGACTTCGATTTCGGGCTTGCGATTGCCGTTATGCTCGCTTTGCATAATATTCCCGAGGGCATGGCGGTGGCGACGCCGCTGATTGTCGCGGGTGTACATAAGGGCAAGGTTTTGCTGTTCACGGTTTTGGCGGGTTCGACCACGCTAATCGGCGCAGGGCTTGGGGTTTTGGTGGGCGGCGTGTCGGATGCGGCGGTTGCACTGTCGCTGTCGGGGGCGGGCGGGGCGATGCTTTATGTAGTCTTCGCCGAAATCATTCCGCAGTCGATTATGTCAACGAAAAATCGGGCGGTGACGATTGTGGCGTTGTCGGGGATTATTGTTGGGATGATTGCGACGCAGATTTATTGAACAATTGACAATTGACAATGGACAATGGACAATTGAGGTGTCGCTACGCGATGGTTTTAGACCTTAATAGCCGTGAATCATCTGATTGCACGTTAAAATTTAACAATCGTGAAAGAACAGCAGACGAGTTGTGGATTTTTCAATCGGAAAACCGTCGCGAAGCGACTCCACAATTGTCCATTGTCCATTATCAATTGTCAATTGTCAAAACCCCCTTCACCAACATAAAATAGTAATACTGTTTTATGTGGGGGTTTTGACGACGATGGTTGCTTGGTTTTTGGGGTTGAGCGCGGTTTTGCAGGGGTTGACTGCTACTTTGTTTACATATTTTGTGACCGCGCTTGGTGCGGGGTTTGTTTTCTTTTTTCGGTCCATGAACCAAAAAGTCTTGGATATGATGATGGGGTTTGCGGCGGGGGTGATGATTGCGGCGAGTTTTTGGTCGCTGTTGGGGCCTGCTGTGGAGATTGCCGAGGTTATTGGGGTGGCGGGGTGGAGCGTGGTGTCTTTTGGGTTCACGCTCGGTGGGCTTTTTGTGATTGCGGCGGATTTGATTATGTCACAAGCTGCATTATTTCAATCAAAATCGCCGACTTTGAAACGCTCGGTGCTGCTTGCGGGGGCGGTGACTTTGCACAATATTCCGGAGGGGCTTGCCGTGGGAGTGGCGTTCGGGAGCGTGGCGGCGGGGATTGAGGGTGCAAGCGTCATCGGCGCGGTGATGCTTGCGCTGGGGATTGCGATTCAGAATTTTCCCGAGGGTATCTGCGTGGCAATGCCGCTTAGGCGCGAGGGTTATTCTCGCCGCAGAAGTTTCCTAATCGGGCAGGCATCGGGGCTTGTCGAGCCTGTTGCGGGGGTGGTGGGGGTCTGTTTCGCGCTTACAATGCGGAGCGCGTTGCCGTTCGCGCTGTCGTTTTCGGCGGGGGCGATGATTGCGGTGGCTTGCGTGGAGCTAATTCCGGAGGCCTGTCGCCAAAGCAAAACTCTTGCATCGTTGGGGGTAATCTGCGGGTTTGCGGTGATGACGGCGTTGGATGTGGCGTTGGGATAATTGTGTATTCACACAAGTAATCCCAAAATATCCCATAATTTTATGTGCAGTATGCCTATTGATGTTTGTTTAATTTAGTGATATAATTTATGGGTACTAAAAAAATTACAGGGAGAAAAAATTTATGAACGCAATAGTAAGAATCGCAGGTATAATTATCAGTGTTTTGATGATTTGTGTTGGTATTTCTTTGATTTTCGCACCTCGGCATATCGTCGAACTCTTTACCATCGCCGTTGTAATCCACGGTGCCGGCCTTATCATTCGCTATGTCACCGCGAAGTCGAAACGCAACGGCTGGGACTTGATTTGCGGGATTCTGCAAACTGTATTCGGGTTCGTGATAATTTTCAGCACGACCGAAATCTTAACAGCCGATGGTGAGTCGCTGATTCTGCCCGGCGGAATGATTCTCGAGGCGTGGGTAATCAGGCTGTTTATCGCTTTTTGGTTGTTAATCATGGGCTTTTCAAACATTTTCACTGCGGGCGACAAGGAACAGCATGGCGGCAGAAAAAGCGGCTGGACTATAGTCGGCGGGATTGTCTCGATTCTTGCCGGTATATTCTGCTTGGCGTTGCCGATTATTTCGACGGTATTACTTGTCTTTACGACGGGTATCATCGCGGGAGTTGCGCTGATTTGCATGGGCTTTTCCGGTTTGGCGGCGGCACTGACGGGCAAAGACGCGTTAGCGGCAAGCGTGGAAAAGGTCGCGGAAGCGGTTGCGGATAATAATGACGATAATCCCGGCCCGCCTGCACCCGCGTGAGTGGTGTGAGATTAGAGCGATACGGCGAAAAAAGCCGTGTCGCTTTTTTATTTTTACCAAACCTTGACAAAATGACTGAAAACAGTTATACTATTAATTAAGACGTGTATAGGGGATAAATTTGAAAATAATTAATGAGAGGTGTGTCCCATGCCGCAAAATTTCGTTGGATTTTGTGCAAGCGTGGGCGGCATGGTATTGAAAATGAGTAAAAAATTACGGGACGACAATTTGGATTTCTTGTTTGAGGCGGTGTTGCAGCTTGAAAGTGTCGAGGAGTGCGCGAATTTCCTTGAGGATTTATGCACTATTCAAGAGCTGAAGTCGATTTCGCAGCGACTGAACGTGGCGAAGTTGTTGTCCGCGAACCACAATTACAACTACATCGTGGATAAGACGGGCGCGAGCACCGCTACAATTAGTAGGGTCAACCGCTCGCTCAATTACGGCAAGGACGGCTACAAGGTTGTTTTTGAGCGACTCCGCGAGAATGGGCTTCTTGAGCTTGAGGAACACGACTGATGAGTTACGGGGTTTTTGCGCGGTTTTACGACCGCCTTCAGGAGGCCGATTACGAGGAAATCGGCGGGTATTACCACCGATTGTTGCAGGAAAATGCCGTTAAAACGGGCGCGATTCTGCTCGACTTGGCGTGCGGCACGGGAAGGCTTTCGCGGTATTTCGCGGACTTGGACTATGACGTAATCGGCGCGGACATCTCGCCCGAAATGCTGTCAATCGCCGCCGGTACACCCTGCAAAAACATACAATATCTCTGCCAAGACATGTGTAGCCTTGACCTTTTCGGCACGATTGACTGCTGTGTCTGCGCTTTGGACGGGCTTAATCACCTGCAAAACGCGGCGGCTGTGCAGAGGGCGTTCGAGCGGGTGGGGCTGTTCATGAATAGGGGCGGCGTGTTCGTTTTCGACATGAATACGTTGCATAAGCACAACCAAATTTTGTCGGGCAATTCGTTTATTTACGACCTCGAAAATCTTTATTGTGTCTGGAATAATTCGGTTGCGGAGGGCGGCAGGATTGACATGAGCCTTGATATTTTTGCACGTGAAAATTCAATGGGCAATATGTGGCAGAAATACACCGAAAGGCTCGCCGAAACGGCGTATGATGCTGCGAAAGTCGCGGAAATGCTTGAGGTTGCGGGGTTTGGCGGTGTTAAAATTTACGACTGGCTGTCGGATTACCCGGCTAATGAGTTGAGCGAGAAGGCGGTGTTTTTGGCTATAAAAATGTAGGGGCGGAGCGCAGCTCCGCGTACGGCGCGGCGTGAGCCGGGCGGCTCGCGCACGAGCCGCGCATATGCGGACGACCGCACACGGTCGTCCGCAAACAAGGCGTGCGGCAACCACGGGCGAACGGAGTTCGCCCCTACACAGATGTCCTCGTAGACGGCAACGTGAACGCGTAGCCCACTCAGAATACCACGACCCCTGCACTCCCACAAACCTTATATGCACAGGTAATCCGCACAAGCCTAACAGCAAGCAAAACACCTACAAATTAGCACCATTGTACGCCGGACGGCAAGTGCCGGCCAGCGTGCAATGTAGCCACTCGCGGCGCGTGAGCGAGGGTGTTTTTGCCTACTTTTTGCACAAGCAAAAAGTAGGTGGGGGTTTGGGGGCAAAGCCCCCATTAAGGGACATGGGGTTTGGGGTTTACCC